>JBHHXQ010000302.1:0-4592 GCA_046757105.1 Candidatus Krumholzibacteriia bacterium | reverse complement strand
CACCGGTGGGGCCGACCACGAGTACTTCCACGTCGGGGATCCTGCACGACACGATCTTCGTGGCGCGAACCAGCGTCTTGACGTCCTTGATGGGGACGACCCGGCCGACGAAACCCACCGTCGGCCGGGAGGCACGCTTGCGATTCTCCATCACGTCGGAAAGCCGCTCCAGGTCGACGCCGTTGGGGATGACGGTGATCTTCTCGGCCGGAGCTCCGTGCTCGATCTGCAGCATGCGGTTTCCCTCGTGGAGCGTGACGATCTGTGCGGCGGCCGCGTAGGTCAGCCGACTCATGAACTCGAAGCTCTTCATCCACAGCTCCTTGAGGTAGCCCGGCCGTTTGAAGGGAACGTATCCCTGGTGGCGCGTGGCGTGGATCCACTCGGCCTGGGCGAGCTCGATCCTGCGCTCCTTCGTGTAGATGCCATGCTCGGTCAGGATCAGCGGCTGCCCGCGCTGCGCGTGGACGACGCTGGCGAGGAGCCCGGCGTAGCCCGTCGACACGGCGTGGTAGCAGCGGGCGTTCTGAACGTTCGGGGCCGCGGCGATGAGCTTCCAGATCGGCACGTGCATGAAGCGGATCGACCAGAAGTAATCGATGAACGACGACTCCTCGGAGTAGCTGTCGTAGAGCCGGGTGAGGAGTTCCCAGGCCTCGCGATCGTGGAGAAGGTTGCGGGCGTTGATCACGGGGCAGCCGCGGCGGGCCCTCGCCCGTGGGCCCGCTTGCCTGCGGCCGCTCGCCGATCCGGATTCGCCGGGAGGGCTGGAACCCTCGGCCGCCCGGCCGGACAGTGCCTCGAAGACGGCGCGCAGCTCCCCACCGAGCCGACCCTGCTTGATCCCGTGATGCATGGCCTCGATCCGCCCGTACAGCTCCCGGCGGACGTCCCCGCGGAGGCGTCGTCCGCTGTCGGGCAGGGCCTCGTCGAACAGGTAGAAGCGGCGCAGGCTGACGACGTTCGAGGGCAGCGTGTAGCGCGGCTGCATGTCGAGCTCGCGACTCGCCCCGATGTAGAACAACGAGAAGCTGAACTGCGGCAGTGACGTGATCAGCTGGTGCACCCAGCTGGACACACCGCCCGTGACGTATGGGTACGTTCCCTCGAGCAGGAGACAGACGTCTGCGGGTTCGCCGCTCGCATCGAAGGCGTCTGGGTCGGTGGCCGAAGGCTGGCGGCGGCGCACCGGGACGTCGTGTCGCGGACACCCGGCGCGGTCCGATGCGCTGCCATTCTTTCGCGCGCCGTGCTCGAACATCGACTTCATGCACTCCCCCGCCCGGCCGGGCTCGCCGCACCCGCCGTGTCGCTGGCGTGCTCGCGCCCCGCCGGCGCGCTTGCCGCGCCGGGGCGCACCCCCGAGAAACGAGCCGAAGCGCCGGAACTCGAACCCCTCCAGAAGCGCACGGCCCGCATCAGGGACTCGGGCGTGTCCTTTTCCGCCCACAGCGTCTGGGCCAGACCACGCAACAGGTCGTACTCGCCACGCAGCAGGTAGATCTCCGCCTGCCAGGGCATGGATTCGATGAGGGGAACACCGCCGACGATGGCTCGGATCAGATTCTCCTCGGCCGCGTCGGGCATTCGCAGACGCACTTGCACGCGAGCCAGCTTCAGGTGCACGCGAGGCTGATCCGGATCGAGGTCGAGCGTGCGCCGGTAGCAGTCCGCCGCCCGCTCGAGGTAGAAGCGTTGCAGCTGCGGGCCCGCGAGTCCCAGATACCAGAACTCGTGGTAGAGATCGCCTCGCCTGCTGTCGGCCTCACCGGGCGAAGCGCCGCCGTCGCTCTTCGGCGTGCGGCTCGACTCGTCGTCGCGTGCGTCGCCGGTCGGCCGGGGCTGCTGTCGGAGGATGCGGCGATTCAGGCTGTCCTCCATCGAGCTGAGAATCCCATAGGCCAGGAGGCGTACCTCCTCGTCCGTGTCGCGCAGCGCCTGCCGCAGGATGGGGACGGCACGCCGCGGCTCCAGATCGGACACCGCGAGCACCGCCTGCCGCCTCTGCACCACGTGCAGGACGGGCATGAGCTTCAACAGCGGCGCCTCGAGGGGCTGCTGCAACACGTCCGAGCAGCTCTCGTTGGTCGCGGTGCGGTGCACGATGTAGCGATGGGCGATCTGGTCGCGGCTCGACAAGTGGAAGACGCCGCCATACAGGACCGCGAGGAATGGCGGTCCGAGGATGGGCAGGACGAACACGTGGATGCACGTGAAGAGCGCATTGGGTCGCCATGGTGTGCGCGCAGCTGCCGGCTGCAGAGCGACGAGAAGTGGCGTGGCCAGGAGCGCCGCCGCCGCGTGTGTGACGACGGCCGTCCGCCAGGCACCGCCCGTGCAAACCTCGACCGCGCGCGCCTCGAGGGCTGCGGCGACGCACGCCGCCAGAACCTGGAGCACGGTGATGGAGTTCCTGCGCATCCACAGCGCCATGCCGCGACCACGACGGACGGCGTCAGACATGAGCGACCACCCAGCTTTCCACCCCGCGCCAGATGCGCGCGGGATCGCTCTCCCCCTTGCTCGTCACCATGCAGGACCGGAGCGGCGGGAGATTCTCACCGCCCAGGTGCTCACGGATCCGTCCGGCCCAGAGCGACTCGATGAGCCGCAGCCGCCTTTCGGTATCCTGGCGATCCGCCATCGGCAGGATCAGGACGGCGTGTGGACCGTCGCGATCGGTCACCCCCAGCACGTCGCCCGGCCGGCAGCTCTCGCGTGCTGCCGCCACGAGCAGTGCGCCGAGACCCTCGCGCTGCTCCGGGCTCGAGCCGTCATTCTCGGGCGCCACGGCCAGCAGGCCGACGTCGAGCTGGAAGCGCCGGCTACGACGCAGCTCGTCGGCCAGCTTTTCCTGGAGGTACGGGGCGCGATACGCCCCGAGCACGGGGTCGAACAAGCCCCGCCTCTCGATCTCTCCGATCTCCTGGATCTCGAACAGGACACGCGCTCCCCAGTCTGCGATGAGCGAGATCAGACGCACCGTTGCCTCGGTGAGCCGGATGAATGGAACCGCGTCGACGACGATGACCCCCAGGAGCGGTGCCGTTGCGTCCTCGCGTGAGGCGTCACCATCGTTGGTGTGCGCGATCAGAGGCGCGGCGACGAGGGCGCCCCCGGACACCTCGGGCCCGACCTGCTCCTTCGTCAGGTCGAGCGTCGTCACCGTCGCCCGCGCCTCGACGGCCGCCCTCGCGATCGGCAGATTGCCCAGCTCGATCCGCTCCGGCCTGTGGTCCTCGTTGCCGAACTGAGCCGCACGGCGCAGCACGCTGTTCTCGAGCACGTACAGGGCCGCTTCCTCGACAGCCGCATACGTGTGCAGCATGCGCAGGATCCCCGCGTACGCCCCGTCCCGATCCATCGTGTAGAGCCGTGCTGCCTCGTCGAAGATGGTCGAGCGGGAATCGGCGACCTCGGCAAGGCGCTGCTCGAGGCTCGACTTGGTCTCCTTGAGGAGCAGGTGTTCGCGCGACAGCTGCTCGAGACGGTTGTTCAACCGGCGGCTCGTCTCGCGCACACGTGCGAGCTCCTGCTCGATGGCGTCGCGCATCTCGCCGATGACGGCCCCGGCCAGCAGCAGCCCGACCACGAAGCTCTTGCTCAGGCCGGACGCGGCAGCGATCACGTTGCCGATGCCCGGGAGAAACGCCCCCGCCGCCGCGAGGTGCCCGCCCTCCAGCATTCCGCCGAGCGCGACGGCCACGCAGTGCGCGATCAGAGCAGTCACCGCTCCGGTCAACCCCGCAGCGACGCCGTACTGCGCGCCGAGGATGAGCGGCGGGACGAGGTACGGCGTCGGACTGAATCGACTGAACGTCGGATCGCTCGGGCTGAGCAGAGGTCCCACGACGGCCAGGATCGCCGACAGGATCACGGATTCCAGCAGCCAGTGGCGGGTGCGCTTCTCTGGATGGAGAAGTCGCAGGTGGCGAAGTCGACTCGGTCGCAGTCCGTTCATGAATGTGGTCGTCCTCGCGCCCTCGACATGGTCTTTGTCGGCGACGTGGTCTTCGCCGTCTCGACATGGCCCTCGCCTCGCTGCGCCCCGGTCCGTCACGTCAGTACGTCAGGACGACCGAAGCTCCGAGGCGGGACGTTCTCTCCCCGACTGCATCGACGCCGGACACCGCGGTCCGTGCCTCCGCGTCGATGGCCAGCCAGCGGCGTGGCCGAAGCCCCAGGACAACGCCCGCTGTCGGCAGGATGCGGTCACCGATGCGGTCGACATCGACGCCGAGCTGGATCCGGGCCTCGAGGTCGTGTCCCCGGCGCAGCCGGTAGGTGGTGGTCGTGCCGTAGAGCTGCACGCGGCTCGGCATCAGGTTCGAGTAGAGCGTCTGCGCATCCGCGGCTGTCGCCCCGGACGACAGCAAAGGTTCCGGGAATCGGGCGCCGCTCGCGCGTCGAGCGAGACTCGACCCGTAGGCAAAGAACCCCCAGGTCCACTGCGGTCGCGAGCGCAGGGGATTGAATCCGAGCTGGGCCTCCAGCGTCGTCTGGTCGGCGTAGCGCACGGCATCGAGGATGACGAATCGCTCGCGGACGGCGCGCACGCAGGTCGCGTTTGCCGCCAGCGTGCCCGTCAGCGA
>JBHHXQ010000301.1:0-4599 GCA_046757105.1 Candidatus Krumholzibacteriia bacterium | reverse complement strand
AGCAGCACCGCGAGGGCGCACGGGATCACGGCGTACAGCCCCCAGCGCAGCGAGCGGCTCATGAGGATCGTCACGGCGAGGATTCCGAGCAGCGACAGCAGCAGCGAGCGTACCTGCGTGGTGACGACCGCGTGGATGAGCGCCTGGCTCACGGCGACGTCGCCGGCGAACGATACGCTCATCCCGTGCGGCGCCAGGTTCTCCGCCTCGTACTCGCGAATCGCGTCCATGAGACGCCCGGTGTCCACGTAGTTCGCGTCCTTCAGGAACACGGTCACGAGCGTCCTGCCAAAGTCGCGGTCGACCACCTGCCGGAGGCGATCCTCGCCGCGAACCCGCCCGTAGTGCCTCCACAGCAGGTCCACCTCCTTTGCTGTCTCCGGGATCCGCCGCGATCCCGGTGCACGTCTGCGGACCATGAACGACGTCGTCGTCACGTAGTCGACGGGTCCCAGGACCCCGCCCACCTTGCAGTCGCGCTGCGCCGCGAGGAAGCTCTGCAGGTCCGCGACGCGCCGCAGCACGTCGGGCGCCTTCAGCCGCTGCACGTCGATCTCGTAGAGGACCGTTTCGTCGGGCTGCAGCCTCAGGAGAAGGAGCGGTGAGCCGGTTCTGGGCGGCGTGGTCACGACGAGCCGGTCCTCCGTCGCGGTGGCGGTCTCGACCCAGGAGGTCCAGGCGCCCAACCTCGTGAGCGCCGGCGTCCGCGGGTCGGGATCCTCGGGAGGCGCCACGCGCGCCACGCGCACCCGGCTTCCGGCGAGCTGCGCGGGGTCGCGATCGAGCCGCACCGGCAGCGTCAGCCGGTGATGCTCCACGGCGTCGACCGGGATCTCGCCGAGCAGCAGCTGGTACCCCGTGCCGACGCAGACCTGCAGGATGTGCGTGCCGAAGAAACGCTCGTCGAATGCCCGGGTTGCGCGGTGGAACGTGCTGTGCGGATCGAAACCGTCGATCCAGCTGTCCTGGACGGCCAGCCGGCGAACGCCGAGAGGGGCTGCGATGGCGACGGCGAGTGCACCGGCGAGCACCGCGCGCCGGCGCCGGAGGACGAGGTCCGTCCACCGCACGAGCCAGGCTGAACCTCTGAGTTCGCCGGCTCGCACGTGTCCCCCGTGTGGCGCGACGATGCGTGCCGCAGGGATCCGGGAGAGCAACGCCGGGGTGACCGCAAGGGACCAGAGCATGCAGTACAGGATGCCCACGGCCATGAAGATGCCGAAGGCGCGCACCGCCGGAATGGGTGACAGGGCGAACGACACGAACCCGACGGCCGTCGTGACGGAGGTCCGGATGATGGGGCTGGAAACCTCGCGCATGGCCTCGAGAACGCGCGCGGGTGGATTCCCGCCGCCCTGCTCGCGGACCATCTGCCCGTACCGGCTCAGCACGTGGATCTCGTCCGCCACACCGATGCAGGTGAGGATCACCGGCAGAACGGCGATGGTGAGATAGATGGGGACGCCGAGCCACCCCATCAGTCCGAAGACCACGGTCAGGCAGGCGCCGACCTCGAGAAGCGGCAGGAACGTCGCCAGCGGCCTGCGGAAGCCGGCCAGGAACACGCACGCCATCACCGCGAGAGCGATCGGCAGCAGGCCGATCTTGCGTCCCAGCAGCCGGCGCAGCTCGTACAGGTTGTGCGGGACCGAGCCTGCGTCCCCGGGATCACGCGGCACGCCGCGTCCGATCACGGAGGCCGGCACGCCGAGGTCCTCGAGGATGTGTGTGCCGAGGAGCGCCTCGGCGACCGGGGCGCCGATCACCTGGGTCGTCTCGTGCTCGGTACGGGCGGCGTCCGCCACGGACCGGATCGTATCGATGAGGGCCAGGCGATCGGCCCCGGCGGGGACATCGACCAGGATCGAGGCCGACTTGCCGTCCGCCGCGACCAGCGTCCCCGTGTAGAGCTGGATCGAACCGACATCGTCGCGGACTCGCTCGAGGTCCGAGGCCGTGCCAGGGGACGGCTCGAGAAGCGGGTAGAAGCGCAGCGTGCCCGGTCGATACCGGTCGCTGGTCTCGGTCGCGAGGCTGGAGACGTCTCCGGCGCCGATGCCGGGAAGACGCTCGATCCGCCGGGTGAGCGTCTCGACCAGCCGCAGAGTGTGGAGGTTGTAAATGCCGTCCGCATGTGCAGTCTCGACGAGGACGACGATCGGGTCCTCGAGGCCGAAGGCCTCCCGGATCTCCCGGTCGCGGCGCACCTCGGGGGCCGACGGGGGGACGAGCGCATGGCCATCGGTACGGATCTCCAGGCGTGCCAGTCCCGGAGCGAGCGCCAGGCAGAGAAGCAGCGCGATCGACACGACGCGCGCAGGATGAGCAACGGCATGGCGTGTGAGGCGCGTCAACTCGGGCGCTCCATCGGGAAGGTCCTCGGAAGACGGTTCGTCGGTGACATGATGCGCCAGCCCGCAAAGCCCGGCGAGCTCCCTGCGGAGAACGCCCTCATTTCCTGCAAGCAGCCGAGTTGCACCGTTGGCCGGCCGCGCCTCGCAGTGCTGAACGAACGTGCAGCGGTGGGGCGCTCTTCTCGGATTCGGCAACGTGGGAAAACCTTGCCATTCCCGTGTCGTATCCGTATAGTGCAAAGATTCTGATCTGCTTTCTTGAGGCCGTCCGACGCTCTGGCATGCGGTGGTGCGCCGGGGGCATTGATCGCGACGCGAAGCGGGCTCTGAGTGGAGGAACTTGCCATGAAGTTGAGACATCGGATCGCTTTGAGTGTTGCTCTGATCGCCATCGCTGCCTCGGGCGCGCTGGCACAAGGGCCCTGCGAGGTGCCGGACAACGGTACCGGCACGGTGGACCTGCCGCCGCCCGGGTGCCCGTACTTGAGCCCAGCCGAGTTCCACGAGATCGTCAACGGCCTGATGGCCTTGCCGGCCGAGCAGCGCCCCAAGTTGATCCATTCGAGGTTCATCAACGTCCAGGCCGGTCCCGGCGGCAACCTCGGAGGGGAGGTCGAGAGCTTCGACTCCGAGCTCACCCTGCAGATGGAGGGCACCGGAGAGCTGGCGGGCTTCACACGCACCATCGTCATGCAGGTCAACTGCGAGGCGCACACGGCCCCGCGCACGCCCGGCGATGCCGTGCAGGACTTCGAGACCGACATGTTCATGCTGCAGGGGCAGATCGCCGGCGATCCGGACTTCGATCAACTGACGGTCACGGCCGGCACGGGTTTCGGGCTGCCGAGCCCCGGCCACACGACCTTGACGCGCCTGGGTGGGGCCGGCAGCGACTTCCAGGTCGACAGCTTCTTCGACATCACGTACCGGATCGACTTCGCCGGGGCTGCGGGAAGCGTCCTCGATGGCATGTCCGGCACCACGACGGCCACGATCCACATGCAGACGACTCCACAGCATGGCGGCGCCGAGGTCCCGGCGGTGTCGCCATGGGGTCTGGTGCTGCTGTCGCTGCTCATCCTCGGCGCCGGTGCGCTCGTCCTGCGTTGGAGACGCCACCGGGCGGTGTGATCGCCTGCGGCGCAAGCGGGGCCGGCGAGCCCGAGCTTCGTGACGCATGACTCGTTCGAACCCTCCGGACCTGGTGTCCGGAGGGTTTCTCGTCTGGTGCGGGGCGAGCGCCGTTGCGGGGTGGGAACGTGCCGGCCTAGACTCGGCCGGCCGCTCGGGGGCACGGGAGGCTCATGGCGTATTCGGCGAACGAGAAGAGGATCCTCGGCATCACGAGTGCCGCGCACTTCCTGACCCACCTCTACGAGCTCACGTTTCCGGCGCTCGCACTCTCCATCCGTGACGAGCTGGGCTGGACGCTCGGCGGCGTCCTGCGCCTTTCGTTCCTGATGTACCTGCTCTACGGCCTCGGCTCGCTCCCCATGGGCGTTCTCGCCGATCGTTGGCGCGCCCGCTGGGTGGTGACCCTCGGCATGCTGGGCGCGGGTGCCGGCGCGGTTCTGGTGGCGCTCTCCTCGACGCGCCCGCAGTTCGTGGGCGCCCTGGCACTGATGGGGCTGTGCATGAGCGCGTACCACCCGGCCGGCATGTCGCTCCTATCGCGGACGATGCGCCGGCGCGGACGCGCGCTCGGTTTCAACGGCGTGTTCGGCAACATGGGCAGCGCCATGGCTCCTTTCATCGCCGGAATCCTGGCCTACGAGATCGGCTGGCGCGCGGCGTATGGGGTCCTCGGGGGCGTGGGGTTATGCGTGGGGCTCTCGAGCCTGCTGCTCTCCGTCGAGGAGCGCGCCGCGGCACGCGTCGCGCAGCCGCCCGCGGCCGGAGGGCGGCGATCGGTGCTGGGTCTGTTCGCCATCCTGTGCGTCGCCATGATGCTGGCCGGCTTCAGCTACCGGGGGGTTTCCATCGTGGTTCCGGCGACCTTCCGCGAGCAGACCACGTTCCTGGCCACGTTGCTCGGGCATCTGCGGTTCGAGCGTCTCGAGGCTCTGGACAACCTCGCCGCGACGACGCTCGCGTCGTTCGTTTTCTCGATGGGAATGCTGGGTCAGATCGCCGGCGGCCACCTCGCCGACCGCCACGACCTGCGCAAGCTGTACCTGCTGTTCCACGCCGCTAGCCTGCCGTTCCTGATCGGCATGGCGTTCTTCGGCGAATCGCTGCTCCTCGT
>JBHHXQ010000300.1:0-4655 GCA_046757105.1 Candidatus Krumholzibacteriia bacterium | reverse complement strand
GGGCGACGTGTCGAGCGACGGAGCGTGCAGGATGCGCGCGGAGGAGCGTCCGGTCCGACGCTCGGTTCCGTGGCCCGCCGGAGCTATCTCGGTTCCTCGTCCGGAAGAGCGGGGCGGACGAAGAGCGTCTTCTCGTGCGTGCAGGTCGCCACGCCGGGCTTGGCGCCACGTGGCTTGCGCACGTAGCGCTTGCGCGTCCAGATCACCGGCACCGTGCCCGCGTGCTTGGCTTTGCTGAAGCGCGCCGCGATGGCGGCAGCCGCCTCGAGAATGTCGCGCGGAGGGTTGCCGCTGCGGTTCTGAACGCGAAGGACCACGTGCGAGCCGGGAACTCCGCACGCGTGCAGCCACACGTCGTTCGGGCGCGCGAAGCGGTGCGTGAGTTCGTCGTTCTCCTCGTTGCTGCGACCGACGCGGACCTCCCAGTTGCCGGGCAGCACGACCCGCCGTCCCGGTCCGCCGACCTGGTCTTCCCGGGCATCGCGCTCGGTGCGTGCCGGAGGCGTGGCCTGCCATGGGGGTCCTCCCGGTGACCACAGTCCCTCGCGAGACATGCGTGCCGTGGCTCGGGAGATGGAAGCGTCCCAGACCTCGACCGCGTGGCGCAGCACCTCGGGCCAGCTGCCCGAGACGGGGGCTCCGGCGGAACGCGTGCGAGCCGCTTCGAGATCCTCGCGCGCCCGTCGCAAGCGCGACTCGATCGTGGCCCGACCTCGCGCGCCCCGCCGGGCGCGTTTGAAGAACAGCGCCGCGTTCTCGTGTGGGGATAGCTTCGGGTCGAGCTCGATCTCGACCGGCGCGCCGTCCGCGTGGAGGTTCTCCACCGTCACGCGGCTCTGGCCACGCCGGACGCGGTGCAGGTTCGCGGACAGCAGCTCGCCCCGGCGGCGCCATGCTGCGGCTTCTCCAGCCTTGCGGGCGTCCTCCTCGAGCCCGCGGACCAGATTCCGCAGGCGTTTCCCTTCGCGCCGCGTGCTGCGCCGGCGGGCGGCGGCGAGGCTCCGGGCGCCGGCCTGCGCGAGCTGCAGGTGCGCCGCGCACAGCAGGGACAACCCGGGCGCAGAATCGGCGCCCGCCACGACGACGACGCCACGTTCCGCATCCCAGACGGGATGCGCGACGGAATGCGGTGCGGATGCGCCCGGAGCGTTCTTCTCGGACACCTGGACTTCGGGCGCCGGCCTGCGGCCGCGCCAGTTCGCCAGCGGCTCGTTGTCCGGCCCGCTCGACAGGATGAAGTTGGCGGCGTGATCGATGAGCTCGGCGACGAGTTCGAGCCGTGTGACACGACCCAGAGCGTCCGAGACCTCGAGGTCGATCCACAGGCGGCGATCGAGTGCGCCTGCGCGCAATCCGCGGATCCGCGCCCCCTCGAGCCGGAACCAGGTGGGCTGGCCGGGGGCGGGGCGCACCAGCCACGCGCGCAGGGCGTCGAGGGCACTCGCCTCGCGTACGCTCCATCCCAGCTTCTCGGGGGCGCGCTCCGCAAGCGCGGGGAACACCGCGGCGATCTCGTCGTGAAGCCGGGCGCGCTCGCCGGCGGTCAGGCAGTACACCCAGGCCACGCCCGCGGGGGCGAGGAACGCCAGCTCGAGCGCCGGGTCGCCGAGCTCCAGGATGAGGCCGTCCACGACACACACCACGCGCCGCACTACGGCACCCTCGAGATTCGCATGCTGTTCCGTCCGGAATCGTTCCAGCAAGCGTGCGTCCACACGGGCTCCTCGCATGGCATGTGCGTTGCGTGACGTGGGGGGAAGGCCCGCGCTCCGCAGTATATCACCGCGCAGCGCAGCCGCTGCGTGGTGTGCGTGGGTGGTGGGCGATCGGGGGCGGCGCGTCCGGTCGGCCCGGCGTGCCGCGACCCGCAGGCGCTCGCCATGCGTCCTGCAAGTCCGGGAGTCGAGTTGTCTGGAGTGAACACGGTTCTGGTTCTGCTGCTCACGCTGTGGACCACCCACTTCTCGAAGGCGGATGCGAGGAGATCGGCGCTGCCGGCTGCGGAGACGTCCGGCAACCTCGAGGTGCATCGCGCCCTGGGCTTGCTGCAGTACGTCTTCGGCGACTACCCGCTCGCCGTGGGCCCGGACGGCTGCATCCTCGATGCGGGTGAGTATGAGGAGCAGCACGAACTCCTGCGCGAGGCGCGGGCGATCCTCGCGCGGCAGCCGGTCGCCAGGCGGCCGGGAGCCGGCAGCGTGGCGTGGTCGCGCGACGTGCTCCTGCGGCGCCTGAACAAGGTGCAGAGCATGGTGGAGGATCGCGACGAGCCGGGCAGAGTGCGTGCGGCCGTGAAGGCGCTGCGGGACGATCTCGTCGACGCGTACGGGCTGCGGCTCGCCCCACCCGAGGCGCCCTCGCTCGCTCGCGGCGTGCTCCTGTACCGCCGGGCATGCGCTGCGTGTCATGGCGTCGACGGCCGCAGCCGCACGAGTGCCGCCCGGCGTCTGGTTCCGGCCCCGACCGATCTCCTCGCCGACCACCTCGAAGAAACGCTGTCCCCCTATCAGGTCTTCAACGTCGTCAGCTTCGGGATCCCGGGAACTGCGATGCCGTCGTTCGAGACGTTGCGTGCACAGGAGCGCTGGGATGTGGCCTTCTGCGTCCTGGCGATGCGGCACCCACAGGTCGGTCGCAGCGGCAGGACCCGCGTTGCGGCGTCGCCGGCTGCATCGGTGACAGCGGTTCCGGAGCCGACGCTGGGGCAGCTGGCCCGCTTCACGGACGCCGAGCTGGCCACGTGGTTCGCCGAACACGGGGTTCCCGCCGAGATCCACCCCGCGGCGGTGGCGCGTGCGCGGCACCTCCCGCCTCATTGAAAGGACGCAGCCCCAGGACCTGCTGGGGGGGGCTGCGCTCCATCTCTGACGGCTCGGGCAGCCTGGGCGGAGACCCTGCCCCGCAACGCCGTGTTCCGGCTCGACCGGCCTGCCTACCAGTAGAGCCAGCTCTGGATCTTCACGCCGACCTCGGTGTCAGCGCCGTCCGCTCGAGGCGTGAAGATGTCGGCGTTGACGGAGAGACGGTTGCGCGTCTTCGTGAACACGTTGATGCCCGGCGTGATCAGCAGACCCCCGTTGTCGCCGACGTCGGTGTCTGGATCGCCGTAGCCCACGCGCACGACCGGCTCGAACGACTCGAACCACGTGTTGTCCGCCAGCGGGTGCTTGTACGTGAGGATCCCCTGGAACGCGAAGAACGACGGCGGATCCGTGATGTCGAATGTCGTCGCCTCCGACAGCTCCACCCCCTTCACGTTGTCGCCGATCACGAAGCCGGCCTGCAGGTGGATGCCTGCCTCGAAGGTGCCCCATTCGACGGAGCCCTCGAAGGCGGATGCGTAGTCGACGCCGGCACTGTCGGTGCCGGCGAACTCGCTCTCGTAGGGGCGTAAGCTCACGCCACCCATGATCCTCAAGGGGAGGGCCTCGAGAGGCCTCAGGGTGAGGCGCCCCTGGTACGCCTTCTCAGACACTTCGGCTTTCGTGTCGGAACCGGCTCCGTTCGTGATGCCGGCGTCGAGCGAGAAGATCTTCTTGCTGTCGTGTGCGGACACGAACGCGCCGATGTCGCGGTCGGCATACTCGTTCGCCTCCGTGAACCGGGACAACGACGGGATCTTCTGGCGCCCGATGTGCCCGTCGCGCTCGATCACGAGGATCCGCGTCGAGGACGTGAGCTCGAAGAGGTCGAAGCGGCGCTTGAACTGACCCATCGTCAGGCTGAAGTTGTCGTGCGGCTTCAGCTTGACGTAGGCATCCTTGAGGCTCAGCTCGCCGCCGGCGAAATCGGGCTGCAGCACGCCGCTCCACCAGTCGTTGATCTTGATCTTGAGCGTCGCTCGAGCGCGGCGGATGAGGAACTCGTTGGAGGGATCGCCGTCCACCGTGGAGTGGGACCATTGCACCTGCACACGCCCGGTCAGCGAGATCTCTTCCGCCTTGGATTTGAACTCGGTGGCCGTGGCCTGCGTGGCCAGCAGCGCGACCAGACCGAGCAGAGCGGCAATCCGGGTCTTCATTTCTGCAATCCTCCGACGTTGTGGGCACTGAGCTCCAGCCGAGCGTGAGAGAACCTCCGGACAACGGTGGCAAGTGTCTAACCCATCCGTCGCCCGGAGGTCCAGCATGGAAACCGATGCGCGCCGGTCGCGATTCCCGGAGCGGCCACGTGAACGCCGCGTGGAACTGCCCTGACCTCGGACCCCGAAGCGCTGCGTGGGTGGTGCACCACGACTCTTGCGGCTCGCAGGTGAGCTCCGTCGAAGCTCGCATCCTGACCCGTGTCGAGCGCCACCTCGACGCGGTGTGGTCGTGGCTGGCGATCCGCGCTCGCATCGGGGATTGCATCCCCAGGGCCACGAACGCGCGTGGTGTCCAAAAGAAACGAGATCTTCACGGAACCTTGACGTCGGTGGACCGCGTCGAGAATCGACGGGCGGCGCATCCATCGCGCCGATGCAGCGGCTGCAGGCTCTGACAGGATGCTCGCAGAGGCTTCACGAAGCCCTGACGTGCGGGGTGATGATCGTGGGATTTGGCGCACGTGACGGCCCGGCGATCAGAAGGAACCGCCCATCAGCCGGAGCCAGTCGGCCAGCGTGCGGACCTGGAGGTAGACGTTGCTGCGCCGCTCCTCGCCGAGTGTGGAGGTGG
>JBHHXQ010000299.1:0-4676 GCA_046757105.1 Candidatus Krumholzibacteriia bacterium | reverse complement strand
CCCGGAGCTCCTGAAGGGACAGCTGGCGGTCTCGGTCACGGACGCGGACGAACGTCTCGAGAACGCCACCGGCGTGCAGATCCCCGGCGTCCTGGACGAGCTCTTCGCCTACGAGGGGCCGCTCGGCGTCGCCTGGGAGGATGACGTTCCGACGCTGCGCCTGTGGGCTCCGACCGCCCGCTCGGTTCGCCTGCTTCTCTTCGACGGCTCCGGCAGCCGCTCCGCGCACTCGGTGTTGGACATGACCGAGCGCGATGGCGTGTGGGCCCTGCGGGGCCGGTCGGACTGGAATCTCGACTACTACCTGTACGAGGTCGAGGTCTACGTCCCCTCGACCGGGAAGATCGAGCGCAATCGGGTCACCGACCCCGCCTCGCTCTCGCTGTCGACGAACAGCCGGCGCAGCCAGATCGTCGACCTGGACGATGCCGCCATGAAACCGGAGGGCTGGGACGCTCTCGCGAAGCCGCGTCTCGAGGATCCGGTCGACATCGTGCTCTACGAGCTGCACGTCCGTGACTTCAGCGCCAACGACACCACCGTGCCGCCGCCCTACCGCGGCACGTACATGGCCTTCACGGTCGACTCCGACGGCACCCGACACCTGCGCGCGCTGGCCGAGGCCGGCCTCACGCACGTGCACCTCCTGCCGGTCTTCGACGTCGCCAGCATCAACGAGGATCGGACGACCTGGAAGCACCCGGGCGACCTGTCGGTCTTCCCGCCTGACTCGGAGGAGCCGCAGTCGATCGTCTCTGGCCTGCTCGACCACGACCCATACAACTGGGGCTACGACCCGTTCCACTACGGCGTCCCCGAGGGCAGCTACTCCACCAGCCCCGATGGCGTGCCGCACGACTTGCTGCGCGTGGGCATGAAGTATCGCGGGCGCATCGTCGAGTTCCGCTCCATGGTGCAGGCCCTTGCCGGGATGGGACTGCGCGTGATCATGGACGTGGTCTACAACCACACGCATGCCAGCGGCCTGGGCGACAAGTCGGTGCTGGACAAGATCGTGCCTGGCTACTACCACCGGCTGAACCGCGACGGCTTCGTGGAAACGAGCACCTGCTGCCAGAACACCGCGACCGAGCACTTCATGATGGAGCGCCTCATGATCGACGACCTCGTGCACTGGGCGGTCGACTACAAGGTGGACGGCTTCCGCTTCGACCTCATGGGCCACCACATGAAGCGCAACATGGAGAAGGCGCGCGATGCCCTGTGGGCGCTCACGCTCGAAGCGGACGGCGTCGACGGCTCGAAGATCTACCTGTACGGCGAAGGCTGGGACTTCGGCGAGGTGGCGCGCAACGCCCGCGGCCCCAACGCCAGCCAGCACAACATGGCGGGCACCGGGATCGGCACCTTCAACGACCGCATGCGCGATGCGGTGCGGGGTGGCAACCCCTTCGGCGACCGGCGCGAGCAGGGGTTCGTCACCGGCCTCTTCACGGAGCCGAACGGCTTCCATCAGGGCGGCGAGCGCGACCGCCACCAGCTCCTGCAGCACATGGATCGCATTCGCGCCGGCCTGGCGGGCAACCTCGCCGGCTACCGCTTCGTCAGCTGCAGCGGTCGAGAGGTCCGTGGCGGCGATCTCGACTACGCCGGCTACACGGCGCAGCCGCAGGAGACCATCAACTACGTCTCCGCCCACGACAACGAGACGCTCTTCGACAAGATCCAGTTCACGGCCTCGCCGGCCGCCGGCCTCGAAGCCCGCCTGCGGATGCAGAACCTCGGCATGAGCCTCGTGGCGCTCGCCCAGGGCGTGCCCTTCTTCCACGCCGGTGTCGACATGCTGCGCTCGAAGTCGCTGGACGCCGACAGCTACAACTCGGGCGACTGGTTCAACCGGCTGGATTTCAGCTACGCCTCGAACAACTTCGGTGTGGGCCTGCCCCCGGCCACGAAAAACCGCGAGCGCTGGGACCTGATGCGACGGCTTCTCGGGCGCCCCGACATCGTTCCGGGACAGGCCGAGATCGGCCGGGCCGTGTCGCACTTCCGCGAGATGCTCCGGATCCGCAAGAGTTCGCCGCTCTTCCGGCTGCGCACGGCCGAGGACATCCAGTCATGCGTGCGCTTCCACAACACGGGGCCCGAGCAGATTCCCGGCCTGATCGTGATGAGCCTGACCGACGCTGCCGGGGTGGCCGATCTCGACCCCGAGCTCGAGTGCATCGTCGTTCTCTTCAACGCCCACCGCGAGGGACTCTGCTTCGAGGACCACACGCTCGCGCCCCTCGCCTTCGAGCTGCATCCCGTCCAGCAGGCGTCGGCCGACCCGGTCGTCCGCACGTCGAGGTTCGACCTGCCGACGCGCACCTTCTGCATCCCCGCACGCACGACGGCGGTCTTCGTCGCGCGCTGAGGCGGCGAACGCCCTCGTCGGAGCACCCCGCCTGGCCTCGACGTGCAGGCCGGAGGCGACACCACCGGTGACGACCCGCGTGCGCAGGCATCACGGGATGCGCCGGCTCACCCGTCGATCGTAGAGGAGTCGATCGCCGCTCGGAGGTGTCGTGCGCCGGGACGCTGGGGCGACTCCTCACGCTGGGAGTCGAACGGAGCAAGCCGGGCCGAGCTCACGCTGGCCAGAAACGGGAAACGCTCTCCGAGACGCGCTCCACGCTCAGTTCTTCCATGCACTCGTGCTGGTAGGGGCACGGCTCGAAGTGCCCATCGTCCTTGTAGCAGGGCGCGCAGTGAACCGGGTTCGTCAGCGTCTGCGCCGAGTTCGAGCGCAGCCCCCAGGAAACCGGGCTGGTCGGGCCGTACAGGCCTGTGCACGGGATCCCCAGGGAGTCTGCGATGTGCAGCGGGCCCGAATCTCCACCCACGAAGCCCGCCGCCCGCCGGAGGACACCGACCAGGTCTGGAAGGGTCAGACTTCCGACCAGGTTCACGACCTGCCGGCGCTCGCTCTCGCTCATCCCGGAGAGGATCCGATTCGCCTCTTCGGCTTCATCAGCCCCACCCACCAGGACGACGTCGCCTCCGGAGGCGGCGGTCCGGGTCACGAGGTCTCGCATGTGCGGCCAGCGCTTGAGCACGAACGCGGTGCGGGCGTTGGATCCTCCGCCCGGATGGACGGCCAGGAAGTGCTCCGGCAGGTCGACACGCGGCTCCGGGACATGGCTCCAGTCCCATCCCCAGGCGAGGTCGGCCGCCGGCTCGGTGCCGGGCGCCAGCGCCTCCACGCCTGCCTGCACGAGTCTCTGCAGCGCCAGGCACTCGTGGACGCGCAGCGGAGGAACGGGAACGGCCGTCCGCAGCAACCCGCGCCGGAGTCCTGCCGCACGCGTCAGCTGGAAGAGACGGCCGAAGACTCCCATCGCCCGGAGCGCGACCGAGTGGCGCAGGTCCCGATGACCCACGAGGATCAGATCGTAGGACCGGTCCAGTTGCCGGCGCACCCTCAGGACGGCTCGGAGCTGTTCGAGCCTGGAACCCGCGAACAGGGCCTGCTCGTCGGCGATCACCAGACGGTCGAGGAGGGGGTGTCCCGACAGGAGCCCCGCAGAGGCCTCACCCACAGCCCACGTGATGTGAGCGTCCGGCAAACGGCTCTTCAACGCGGCCAGAGCCGGGATCGTGTACACGACGTCGCCGATGGCGCCGAGCTTCCAGATCAGAACATTCATCTTCACGGGGGAGGTGAGCACGAACGATGACCGAGAAGCGAGTATATTCCGGGCCTCGCAGCATGTGTTGCCGGTCCGACGCTCGCACCCGCTTCACGGGTCGCTGCGAAGGCGGGCAGCGCCCCCCCACTCGAGCCTCCGGGACCCGGCGGCCATGCCAGGACGACGCTCCGGGCCCATCCCCCACCCCCGAGCCGCCATGCGCGGCACGAGCCGGCCGGGCGGCAGTGATCTGGCGTGGCCGCGAGCGATCTCGTATAGTTGTTGTGTGAACCACAGCCCATGCGTGCACTCCGTGACCCTGGCGCTCCTTCTGCTCGCCGCGGCTGCCGCGGCCCCGGAAGCGAACGCCGCTTACGCGAACCACCCCCGACTTCTGTTCGAAGCGGGGGACGTGGCCAACTTGCGGGCCAAGGTTCAGGACGGCGGCGACGACGACGCGGCATACGTTTCCGTCGTCAACCTGGCCGGGCAGTGGCTGGCCTTGTCGCTGGACGATCTTCTCTTCTTCTCCGAAGGCCTGTTTGCGATCACGGATTTGGGTCTGGTGGCGCACCTCGAGCTCGACGGCATCGCCTATGCCGTGAAGGCCCGGGACACGGTGCTGCACCTGGCGCGGACGCGCGACGTCGACGCCGACGAGTTCGGAAGCTCCATCCGCCTGCGCACGCTGGCCCTCGGCTACGACATGGCCTTCGACACCGCCACTCCGCAAGAACAGGCGGAAGTGCGCCAGGAGATTCGCAGTTATCTCGACTACATGCCGGGACAGTTCAGCTACTTCAGCCAGGCCTACAATCCGTACGCCGGCAATCACGGCATGACGGTCGGCGCCTCGATGGGGCTTGCGGTCGTCGCCATCTGGGACGACCTGACCCCTGCGCAGCAGGACTCGCTCGTTCCAGCGCTCACCTTCGCCGATCTGCTCGTCGACAAGTGCCTGACCGACATTCTCGGCGCGGACGGCGCCTACAAGGAGGGCGTGCTCTACGCCGGCTGGATCATGCGCATGGCGATTCCGTACTT
>JBHHXQ010000298.1:0-4683 GCA_046757105.1 Candidatus Krumholzibacteriia bacterium | reverse complement strand
TGCTCCATGGGCACCAGGATGTCCTTGCAGACCTTCACTTCGATCGGCTTGGAATCCATGTCGACGTTGGGGTTGTTGTCGGGGTGCATGCCGAGGCCCCAACCGTGCACGACCATGCTGCAGATGAGTGCCCGGAACGTGTTCTGGCCCTGGACCGTGTCCAGGTCGATGCTCCCGTGGACCTTGTCGATCACACCGTCGATCACGGGCGTGAGCTTGTCCGAGACCTGAGGGCCGACGTGGATGCCGAGCAGCCGACCGAACATCTCGTTGAGAATCTTGGGGGTCGCGGACATGTGTGCCTCCGGCAAACGGGTTCAGCTCTCGGATGGAGCGCCGCTCGACTCGATGGGGGTCTTCTCGCCGGTCTCCCACGGCGGACCCGAGTGTATCCAGCCCCTCACGACCCGTCAATGCACCCCTGGAACATGCCCCGCCAGCGGGTTGAGTGGATCACTTCAGGTGTCGCCTGAAGTGCGACCGACTGCTCTTCCAGCACGGCTAGGATGGCGTCAAACAAGAGGGGTGCCACTCGGCGGGGGGCCGGCGGAGGCGCTGCTCATGCGGCCGCAAGCGGTCTCGGGACAGCGCATCACGTCCGCAGTCCGACATGGTTCCAGAGGCTCCAGATGCAGCCCCGTGGCCACTCTGCAGGGATCCGGCGCAATCTCGGCGCGCGCTTCCAGCCGAGCGGTGAAGAATTCGCCAGACGGAGCCCGCGGCGGTTCGAACCTGGCAAGTTGCGCCGCGTACCGCCCGAGGATGGAGGGGGCCGCCGCAGGCGACCCGGGGTCCGTACGTCCAGGGGGTGGTCGGAAGCCGGAACCATTCAGCCGCCGTGGAACGGTGCTTGCTGATCCGGCCCGAGAAGGTTCGGATGCTTCGCCACCGCATCGTGGGAGCCGTGCATGGTCCTGATCAACTACGCTGGCCGCGAGATCAACGCCAAGATCGTCTACTACGGACCGGGTCTGTCCGGAAAGACGACGAACCTCGAATGCATCTATGCCAGCGTTCCGTCCAACTCGCGTGGCAAGATGGTGTCGATGAAGACGCGTCAGGATCGGACGCTGTTCTTCGATTTCCTGCCGCTGGAGCTCGGGGAGGTGCACGGTTTCCGGACCCGCTTCCTCCTGTACACGGTGCCCGGGCAGGTCTTCTACAACGCCACGCGCAAGCTCGTGCTCAAAGGCGCGGATGCAGTGGTGTTCGTGGCCGACTCGACGGCGGGCAAGCTCGCCGAGAACGCGGAGTCGCTGCGCAACCTCGAGGAGAACCTGCGCGAGAACAACCTGTCGCTCGACTCCATCCCGTGGGTCCTCCAGTACAACAAGCGCGACCTGGCGCAGATCCACAGCATCGAGGAGCTGCAGAGCGCGCTCAATCCGCGCGGCGTGCCGCACTTCGAGGCGGCCGCGGCCACCGGGCGGGGCGTGTACGAGACGCTGCACGCGGTGTCGCGCCTGCTGTTCCAGCGTCTGATGAGCGAGCTGCGCCCGAACGTGCCGCGCACCCCAGGGATGCCGGCGGCGCAGCCGGGCAGCGTCGCGGGCGGCGCAGCCTCTTCGGCGGCTGGCGGTCCCGGCGTGCATCCGCAGGTCACGCCGTCGACGGCACAGGCCTCGATGGGCGGCACAGGTGGCGCTTCTGCCACCGGTGAGCCGCCGGTGGCTGCGCACGGAGGTGCGCCGGCGCCCGGCCCGCAGCCCATGCCCTCTCCGCAGCCGCGGCGCCAGGTGGGGACCGCCCTCCAGCCGGCATCCGAACCGGCGCCACCCGTCTCGCCCAGCTTCGGCGTGCCGGCGGGAAACACCCCCGCCGAGCCCACGTCGGCGGAGATCCTCGACTCGGTGCAGGCCACGTCGGAAGCACTGCAGCAACCTTCTGCGGCGGAGTCCGCCGAGCCGAGCGCGGCGGGCGGCGACTACGGCGACTACGGTCACGTGGTCGACTTGTCGATCGAGATGGGCAAGGCCGTCCAGGAACCGAACCCCGAGGGCTTCATCAAGGATCCGTTGCGCTGCCGGGAGCCGCGGATCGAGCAGGGTCGGGCCACGACCTACACCGGACAGGGCGTCGTTCCGGCGCACACCTTCCACGTCCCGTCGTCGTGAGGCAGGCCGACCTCAAGGCGGGGACCACGATTCGCATCATGCTCGACGTGCGGGTTGAGCCCTAGTCTTGCTACTGCCTGGAGGCGTCACGACGCGTCCGCACGCGGCAGGACGGGTAAGAACGCGCATTCTCCGTCGTTGACACTGCTTTCGGCGGAGCGCTAGAGTCGAACTGAATGCAAAGGAGCCACGATGCCCAGAATCCTTGTCGTTGACGACGAAGTCAACGTCCGAAGGCTGTATGCGAACGAGTTCGAGGATGCGGGCTACGAGGTGGCGGCGGCGGCGAGTGGAGCCGAGGCATTGCAGATCATCGTGGCATCGACACCGGATCTCGTCATCCTGGACATCAAGCTCGACGAGGACAACGGCCTCGACGTCCTGCGCCGGATGAAGGAGATCCATCCGTCGCTCTCGGTCATCCTCAACTCCGGTTACTCGACCTACCGGGACGACTTCTCGTCCTGGCTCGCGGACGCGTATCTCGTGAAGAGCAGCGACACCTCCGAGCTCGTTTCGACGGTGCGCGAGCTCCTCGAGGCGCGCCCCGTCGGCTGACCGGATCGGTTCCCGGACGCGTGTGAGGTGAGGGGCAGGGCGGAAGCGTTCCCGGGCGGCAACGCCAGGTCGCTTCGACCACCCCCGAGGGGGTCTCGGCGTGCCCAGCGGCGTATTCGCAAGCCATCTCAACAGAATCTCGCAACTCTTTGTCAGTGAGTCGAATGCGTCGTTGAGACGCCTGCAGCGCCAGGTCCGCCAGGCGCCGGAGGATCCGGTTGCCCTGCGGCACCTGTGTGCGGCGCTGTGCCAGCGCGGGCGCCGCGAGGAGGCGGTCCTCCTGGTGCGTTCGTTCATGCAGCGCGCCGGGGATGCGCACCTGGACGAGATGGGCTCCATCCTCATGCACCTTGGCGCCTACGAGATCGCCGCGGACTGTTACCTGCGGCTGGCGCAGCTGCACCCCTCGCAGGCCGCTCCGGTCTGCAAGCTCGGCTTGCTGTACGCGAAGACAGGCGACGAGGCGCGGGCGCGCGCGGAGTTCGAACGCGCCACACGGCTGGAGCCACGCAGCCCGGAGACCTGGTACCGCCTCGGAACCTTCCTGTTGCGCAAGCGCGTCCTCGACGAGGCCGAGACGTGCTTGCGGCGCGCCTTGCAGGCCGATTCGACATACGCCCGCGCGCACACCAATCTCGGCTTCCTTCTCGACCTGCGCGGCGAGCGCTCCAACGCGGTGCACGAGTTCCAGAAGGCCCTGCAGCTGGCGCCCGGAGATCCGGAGAACCACTTCAACCTCGGGGCGCTCTACGCGGAGTCGGGAAGCCACGAGCTCGCCATCGAGCAGTTCCAGGCCGGCATCGCGCTCGCACCGCAGAGCGTCGAGGGGCACTACAACCTCGGTGCGGTCTACTTCGAGCAGCGGCGCTACGACGACTCCATCCTGGCTTTCCGCCGGGCGCTCAAGCTGCAGCCGGACCACGAAGAGGCCCTCTACTACCTGGGTCTCGGCTACCTGCGCAAGGGGCTCTACGATCGCGCCCTGGATACGCTCGAGCAGGTGGCGCGCGACCACCCGCCGTCGGTGCGTCTTCTCTATGCCATCGGGCTGTGCTACAACGGTCTCGAGATGCCGCGTCAGGCAGTGCGGGTCCTCTCCCAGGTCATCGGCCTGGCCCCCGACCACGCCAAGGCGCACCATCTGCTGGGCATCTGCTTGGACAAGCTGGGTGATCGCGAGCACGCCGGCGAAGCCTATCGGAGGTCCGATCTGTTCCTTTCGCTGGCGCGCGCCCGCCGCGGCGCCGCCCGCCTCGATCGCAGCTGACGGGCCAGGCGGCCGCCGGGCAGCCCCCGGTGGGTGCGCCGGCCGCTCGACCTGCGGAGTGTGTCTTGGGCCTTCCACTCGCCGCTGCAATGCACCGCCTCCAGAGCTCCGGATCCAAGGCGTTCATCCCGTTCCTGACCGCGGGTTATCCCGACCTCGACACCTTCGGCGCGCTGCTCGGCTGCACGCGCGCGGCCGACTTCGTCGAGGTGGGACTGCCGTTCTCCGACCCGGTCGCGGACGGCCCGAGCATCTGTCACGCCTCCGAGGTGGCGCTGGCGCAAGGCATGCATGCCGATCGGATGTTCGAGCTCCTGGCTGCCGAGAGCGACCTGCCGCCCGTGGTCGTCATGACCTATCTCAACCCGGTCCTGGCGTACGGAGCGGAGTCGTTCATGCGACGCGCGGGGCAGAGCGGCGTGCGTGGAATCATCCTGACGGACGTGCCGCCGGAGGACGCGGGCGACCTTTTCGATGTCGCGGCACGTCACGGCATCGCATCGGTGCTGCTGGTGGCGCCGACGACGAGCTCCGAGCGCATCGCCGAGGTCGCCGCGCGCACGACCGGTTTCCTCTACTGCGTGGCGGTGACCGGAACGACCGGCGCACGCGAGCAGCTCGGCCGCCAGGCAGAGGAGACGGTGGCGCGTCTGCGCCAGGTGACCCCCATCCCGGTGGTGGTCGGTTTTGGCATCTCGACTCCGACGCATGTTCGCCAGACGTGCCGCTTTGCGGACGGTGTGG
>JBHHXQ010000297.1:0-4703 GCA_046757105.1 Candidatus Krumholzibacteriia bacterium | reverse complement strand
TGGAGGTCCGGGCGCCGCCGATATGTGACGGCCGTCACACTTCACGGGGGCTTGACCGGACGTGACCGCCGACGTCCGGCGATCGCCGGCAGAGTCAGCGAGGCAGGGTCACGCGGGCTTCGAGGCCGCCCTCGGGCCGGTTCCGCAGAGTGATGTCGCCGCCATGCCCGCGCACGATGGTGCGTGCCACCGACAGCCCGAGACCTGCCCCGCCCGATCCGGGGCTGCGCGATTTGTCGACCCGGTAGAACGGGTCGAACACGCGTTCCAACTGCGCCTCGGGCAGGCCCGGTCCCGCGTCGGCGACCAGAATCGCCACCTTGCCGCCCTCGTCGACGAGCCGCACTTCGGCGACGCCGCCGTATTCGAGAGCGTTGTCGATGAGGTTGTCCAGCGCTCGCGTCAGGAGGCTGGCGTCGCCGAGGATTCGCGCCGGCTCCGCCCCGACGCGAATCGACAGCTCGATTCCTGTGGAGCGCGCCACGTGCTCGAAATCCGCCACACAGCCTTCCGCCACCACGGCAAGATCCACCGGGTGTCGCGCAATCTCGGCCTCCTCGTACTCGAGACGCGAGAGATAGAGCAGGTCGTCGATGATCGCCGACAGCCGCTCCGTGTGCTTCGAGACGATTCCCAGGAAGCGACGCGCACTTCCGGGATCATCCAGGGCACCGCCTTCGAGGAGGGTCTCCAGGAAACCCTTGATGGTGGTGACCGGCGTCTTCAGCTCGTGCGAGACGTTGGCGACGAAATCCTTCCGTGCCTGCTCCAGCTTGTGGAGGCGTGTCACGTCGTTGAACACGATCACCGCACCGGCCCGGCCGCCCTCCGTGAACCGAACCGGTGCACCGTGGAGCTCGAGCCAGCGGGGCTGTGGATCGCACAGCACGAGCTCCACGCCGAGGGGGCGCTCCGAAATGCGCACCTTGCGCGCGAAGTCGACGAACCCGGGCTGGCGGATCGTCTCGACGAGTGCCCGCCCCTCCACCTCCAGCGCATCCAACCCGAGGAGGGCGCGCGCCGAGGAGTTGACCAGCAGCATGCGATCCTCGGCATCGACGGCGACCAGGCCCTCCACCATGCTCGAGAGAATGAACTCGCGCTGGTCGTGCTGGCTCTTGAGGCTCTGGATGGTGTTCTCGAGCTGCTCCTGGACGCGGTTCAGCGTCCGGGCCAGCTGGCCCACCTCGTCTTCGGGGCCCGGATCGAGCCGCACGCCGAACTCGCCCGCCTCCAGGCGCTCCAGGTTCGTTCGCATCGCCTCGAGGGGCTGCGTGACCCGGCGAGTGAAGAAGAAACCGAGGACGATCGCCAGGACGCTTGCGAGCGCGGCTCCGAGAATCAGGACGTTCGTCGACGCGCGCACGTGCTGCTCGTACTGCTCGACGGGGATCGCAACCCGGAGGACCCAGCCGGGCCTCGCGTTGGATGGAATGGCGACGTAGAGGAAGCGTGACCGGACCGTCGTGCTGAAGCGCAGGCTCGATCCGACCCGGCCCCGCAGCGCTTCCTGGACCTCGGGGCGGAAACGGTGGTTCTCCATGCGTGCCGGATCGCTCTGGGTGTCGGCGAGCACCGTGCCGTCCGGTGCGATGGCCGTGATGCGCGTGCCGGTGCCCCTCCCCAGCAGTTCCGCGAGGCTGTCGGTCTCGGCGGTGCGCCCCGCGTCGAGAAGTGATGCGAAGCGCTCGTCCACGAGGTAGGCCAGACGCTCGAGCTGGTCTTCCAGGTGTGTGCGACTCGTGCGTCGTGCACTGTGGACCAGATAGCCGCCCACGACCGCCAGGCAGAACAGAATGACGAGGCTGAAGGTGAGGATGAGCTTCCAGAACAATCGGCGGCGCCACATGCTCCCCGACTCCCCGCGTGAGATCGTGGCGGCATCCCGGCGGGACGCCCTGGGCTATCCCCTGAAGCGGTAACCCACACCGCGCACCGTCTCGATGAGCGCCGCCGACTCGCCCAACTTGCGCCGCAGCGCCGCCACGTGCACGTCGATGGCGCGGTCGACCACCAGCACGTGCTCGTCCTGGATGTTGCCGAGGATCTGGGAGCGCGTGAACACGCGCCCCGGATGCTGGGCGAGGAATCGCAGCAGCTTGTACTCCGTCAACGTGAGCTGCAGGACGCGCTCGTCCAGAGAGACCTCGTGCCGCTCGTCGTCGACGACGAGGTTGCCTGCCCGCGTGACGCGTGGCGCAGGTTCCTCGGCTCGCCCCACACGGCGCAGGACAGCACGGATGCGCGCCAACAGCAACCGCATGCTGAACGGCTTCGGCACGTAGTCGTCGGCCCCCATCTCGAGGCCGGTGACGATGTCCGCCTCTTCGCCCTTGGCCGTCAGCATGACGATCGGAATGTGCGCCGTCCCCGTTCCCGATTTGAGCTGGCGGCACACCTCGAGTCCGTCGATCCCGGGCAGCATGAGGTCGAGCAGGATCAGATCGGGCTGCTCGTCGCGCGCCGAGCGCAACGCCGAAGGCCCGTCACCCGCGAAGCACGTGTCGAACTGCTCCCTGCGCAGGTTGTAGTCGACGAACTCCACGATGTCCGGCTCGTCGTCGATGATCAGGACCTTCTTCTTCAGCTCGAGTCCCCCTTCTCGGGACGTCACGAAGGCTCGTCGTCCACTTTCACAAACTCAGAGTAGACACAGCCGTGTTCCTCGGCAAGTGAAACGGCTCGAGCCCACCCAATCGTGAAGATTCCGTGTGCAGGGATCGGCGCCATGCCAGGCTTGTCGCCCTGGAAGCAGACCCCGATCCGCTCCGGATGGGGACGAACCCGCTTTTCGCGGGTCAGGTGGGGAACCGCCGGCGCTCAACCCTCGTTGGCGTTCGAGGCACCGGCGCGCTGGGTCGCGGGTGCGGACGCGTCCTCCGCAGGAACGATGGCCAGTGTCTCGAGGATGCTATAGAAATCGGCCTCCGCCGACACGGCGGTGCTTTCCCTGGGCTCCGAGATGAGGACGTAGCCGAAACCGCGCCTCAGATCGGCCACACCGAGGTAGTAGACGATCTGGCGGCCGTTCTCGAGCTGCGTGAAGACGTGCTGGTAGAGCTGCACGTCTTCGTCCCGCTGGATGTTGACGTCCGTGTGGATGTACACGTTCGTGCCACGTTCCTGGATCCGCTGCGCGAGCGCGTGCGTGTAGCCGCCGACCCCGAGCCGGTCCTGGGCGTCGCGGTCGACGACGACCTCGAGCCGAGCACTGGCGCGATGCGCTTCGAGCATGGCGTGGGGCTTCGGCGTCTCCACCGCAGTCCAACCCTCCGGGAGCTCGACGCGCAGCGTCAGAGCGCTGTCGTGCATCGCCACCACCGGCCGATTCCACGGCAGCTGGTCCTTGCGCATGGCGCGCACGTCGGGACTCGGATCGTCCATGCGCGTCTCGCGATCGAGCTTCTGGAGCACGCGGGTCACGGCGGCGCCGGGCGCCCGCTCGACACACACCACTTCGCGTCCGCGCAGGCGCAGCAGGTTGATGTAGCGACCGGCCTCGTCCACCTTCCACAGGATCTGGTCGACCGACGAGGACTCGGCCCAGCCTTCCTGCTCCGGGTAACGCACTTCGAGCACGCCGATGAGCGCGCCGAAGAACTCGAGAGCGTCATCCTCCGAGTCCCACACCGACGAGAGCACGAAGACGTCGGGGTCCCCGGGGGAGTCGCCGTAGAGCGCCGTCGCGCAGCCGCTCCAACCCGCGGCCGAGATCCGCGCAATCTCCGGATCGACGTACTGCTTGAGGTAGAGGTAGAGATCGTACTCGCCCATCGGTGTGGTCGCCACGGGGACATAGGAGCCGCGCAGGAGCCCGCGGAGATCCGGCAGCTCGACACGCACCGGCCGATCCTGGACACCGAGATAGCGCTCCGGGTGCAGGATCTGCTCGGTCGACACCGGCGGATGGATGTAGGCATCGTCGACGCGTTGCCAACCGCCCGCGGCGTAGACCTCCGCAACGAAGCGCAGCCCGTGCACGTAGGGGAAGCTCATCGCACCACGCAGGGCGTCGGGGGCCTCGAGGAAGCGCTCCGTGGCGACTCCGGTCCCCGCGGTCAGAGAGACGGTATCGTCCACGCCGACAGCCATACTGTCGGCGACAACGGTAAAGCTGCGGCCGAGCGGTTGCAGCGCCAGCTCCGCCATCACGGAGCTCGCGTCCCCCTCGAGGAGCGCATACCAGGCCGCCTCGGCATCCGGATCCTCGAACCCGAGCTTCTTGCGCACGCGCAGGCTGAAGTGCTGATCCTGCAGTGCGTGCGTCAGCTCGTGCGTGGCCACGATCGCCTGCAGGCCCGCCGGCACCCAATCGGCCAGGACGAGCTCGCGGCGGTCGATGTCGTAGAAGCCCGCGATCTGCTCCTCGAGAAGCTCCTTGTACAGCTCCAGGAGATCCCGGTCGGCGGGGATGAGGCCGAGGTGCTTCATGATGCGCTCGTCGTGACGCAGGCGGGTCTCGACACTCCCCTCGGCGGTGATCTCGTCCAGGCGCTGGCGGATCGCATCGCGATCGGCGACCTTCACCGGGACGTCGAGCAGCGGCTTGAGGCCCCGCGTGGCGCTCACCTGCAGGAGGAGCGAGTCGGCAAGCGCCCGCGCCGCGCCCAGCGTCAGCGCCGGGACGATACTCGGCGCAGTCTCGTGCGGCGAGCCCGCCGCGCCAGCGGCGCCGTTTTCACGAGCCACGGCTTGGCCCTCCG
>JBHHXQ010000296.1:0-4704 GCA_046757105.1 Candidatus Krumholzibacteriia bacterium | reverse complement strand
TCCTGCGGATGTTCCGGGGGGATGGCGGGCGCACGGCTGTGGAGATCGCCTACGAGCTTCCGGAACCGCACGTGGACCGGCTCACGCTGGAGGCGGCCGCCTGGCGCGGGCCCGGGGACCTGGTGGCGCGGGCCCGCAGCTTCGCGCGCCGCGAGAAGCTCCACAGGCTGGCCGGAGGGCGCGCCGTCGGCCGCATGCGCTTCGAGCTCCCACCGCGAGAGCTGGTTCTGGGGCTGCAGGCCGTGGCCGTCCGCTCGCCGAGCGCCCGGTCCCGTTCCGCGCCGCCGGCGGAAAGCGCCGCGCCGGCCGAGCTGGGGTGGGTGGCCTTCGCCCGCGACACGCTGGAGCTCACGCAGTACCGCGCCGACTCTCTGATGATGAGCGATCTCATGCTGGCGCACCAGGTGCGCGACGGCGTCGGCGGTCTGTTCGACATGGGGGGCGTCATTGCCGTGCCGCGCGTCGACTCGACGATCGAGAACGCGTGGTTGCACCTCTACTTCGAGATCTATCCCTCGCGCGGGATCCTGGCCGAGCGCCGGGCGGTGGCCGTGAGCTACTCGGTGCGCTCGCTGCCGCCGCGCCGGTGGGACTTCTGGGATCAGTTCGACCCGGATTTCCACCGGCGCATGGATGCGGACCGGCGGCCGGTCGTGCAGGCGACGTTCCTGTTCCAACCGCAGGCGGATCTCGAGCGCCAGCAGCTCTCCATCGACCTCCGCGCCCTCGAGCCCGGACTCCACGAGCTCACCGTGGAGCTCGTCGACACCCGGACGGGGGCCACGACCAGCCGCAGTGCCGAGTTCGAGTACGCTCCAGTCGCCGCCGGGAGCTGAGCGTGCCCGTGTGACGGCGAAGAAGTCGCCGGCCACGGTCTGACCGGACACGCCAGGCAGTGGGCGCGAAGCGGCCCGCCCGCGACGGAGCGGGCGTCGCCAGCTCTTCGCCAGAACGCACGGCTCGTGGGCTTGGCCGGGCTTGCCGTCCCGGCGTCGGGGGTGTCCTCGTGGCGGCGTCAGACGGCCTCGCGGAGGCGGACGCGCACCCAGGCGCCGCCTTCGGAGCGGTTGCCGGTTTCGATCTCGCCGCCGTGATCTTCGAGGATGCGGCGCACGATGGCCAGACCGAGGCCGCTGCCGGACGGCTTGGTCGTGAAGGTGGGGTCGAAGACCTTCGAGCCCGCCGTGGTGGGAAAGCCGCTGCCCTGGTCCATGAAGGTGATCGCGACGTGGCCGTTGTCGCGGGCCCAGTGCACCTCCAGGTCGCCGCCTGCCGGCATGGCCTCGACGGCGTTCTTCACGAGGTTCGTGAACACCTGTCGGATCTGGTCGCGGTCCGCGAGCACGGCGGGGAGCCCCTCGAGGTTCGCGCGCACGTGCACACCCGGATGCGCGGAGTACAGATCGAGGACCTGCTGCAGGACGTCGGCCGGGTCGATCTTCTCGAGCTTGGGCTTCGGCATGCGCGCGAAGCTCGAGAACTCGTTCGCGAGACGTTCGAGGTGCGAGGTCTCCTCGAGAACCGTGTCCAGGCACTCGCGCACCACGTTGTCGTCCGCGGCCGTGCGCTTGCGGAGCCGGTGGATGGACAGCGTGATCGGTGTGAGCGGGTTCTTGATCTCGTGCGCCAGCCGCCGTGCGACGTCCTGCCAGGCGGCCAGGCGGGTGGCGCGCACCAGCTGCTCGTGGCTCTTGTGGAGGTCGCGGCTCATGTGGTTGAAGGCCTCGGTGAGCCGCCCGAGTTCACCCGGTGACTTCTTTGCCACCTGATGCCCGAGCTTGCCGCTCGCCACGGCCTCGAAGGCATGCTGCAGCCGGTCGATGGGGCGGGTCAGCGTGCGCGCCAGAACCACTCCGAGCGTCACGGCGAGGACCAGAAACAGGGCGGCGAGCGCGGCCAGGAAGTATCCGGCATGGCGCAGCTGCAGCTGCTCGAGGAGCCTGAGCTGCTGCGAGCGCTGGTAGCTCTCGACGATGGCCGCGATCGCGGCCGCCTCTTCCTCCGGGACAGGCAGTGCGACGACCACGTAGTGCGGCTCACCCCGGACCACCGCCGGACCCGCCACGCTCACGACCACGTCGGTCGAATCGGGCGCGACGATCAGCTGGCGGCGTTCCGATCCGGAGCGTGCTCCCGGCAGCACGTCGCGCATGAGCTGCGCCGCCTGCTCGAAGGTCCACGGCCCATGCGCCGCGACGACCCTTTCGCCGCCCGGCTGCCCGGCGCAGAAGAAGGCGACGTAGCGCCCGCGCAGCAGATCGGCGAGATCGCCCCGGTGCGCCTTCCGCGTGCTCTGCAGGCGCGCGAGCGCGGTCTCGGCGGCTTCCCGCGCGAAGTCGTGGCGATCCGCGAGGACGTTGCGCGCGAGCACGATGGCGCTCTCCATGGACAGCCCGACACCGCGCGAGGCGCTGCGCCACGCCTGCGGCTGCAGCTCGCGCCACAGCGTCACCATGCTGAGAAGCGCCGGCACCAGAGCCAGAGCCACGAAGGTCACCACGAGCCGAGCGCGCAGGGAGTAGCTGCCGCGCAGGAAGGTGACCGCCGCGCCCAGCAACGCGAGTGCCAGGACGACTCCAGCGATCAAGAGAGCGTTCTCGAGGTTCACGATCGAGCTCCGGCGTCGGCCGGCTCAGCCGGCCTGCGGTGCAACGGGCTTGCGACCGAGCAGCTGCCCGCACGCCGCATCGATGTCGAGCCCCAGGCTCCAGCGCACGGTGACGGAGCGGAAGGCGCCCTGCAACCGCTTCTCGAAGTCGAGCACGTGCTCCGGGTCGGGCCGCGTGAACCGCAGTCGCGGGTCCGGGTTGAAGGGAATCAGGTTGAGCTTGAACGGCCCCCCGGGGTCGCCGAGCTTGCGCAGCCGCCGCACGTCCTCGAGGCGATCGGTGACGCCGTGCATCAGCACGTACTCGAGCGACACGTGGTGTCGCGTGCACCGCGCGAACGCCTCGGCGGCCGCGAGCGTTTCGTGAAGCGAATGACGTCCGGAGACGGGCATCAGGAACCTGCGGTCCGCGTCGTTGCTCGCGTTCAGGGAGACCGCGAGTCGGACGCGCAGATCCAGTCGGGCCAGCTCCCGGATGCGCTCCGGGATGCCCGTCGTCGATACCGTGATGCGCCGCGCGCCGATGCTCCCCAGCTGCGGCGAGGAGAGCACCCGGATCGCCTGGACCACGTTTTCGAAGTTGTCGAGCGGCTCGCCCATTCCCATGAAAACGATGTTGGCGCCGCCCGAGTGCACGTACGGCTGCACGTGCAACACCTGCTGCACGATCTCGTCCGCTGTCAGATCCCGCACCAGGCCGCGCCGTGCCGTCAGGCAGAACTTGCACGCGAAGCGGCACCCCACCTGCGAGGAGACGCACACGGTGTGATGGCCGTGCATCGGCATGAGAACGGTCTCGACGGCTGCGCCGTCACGGAACCGCAGCAGGAACTTGTGCGTGCCGTCGCCCGCCGACGTCCGATGCGCAGCCTCCTCGACCGGCGTGAGGTCGAAGCTCTCGCGGCAGAGCTGGCGCTGGGCGACCGGCACGTTGGTCATCGAGTCGAAGTCACGAACCCGCCTGCGGTACACCCAGTCCACGAGCTGATCGGTCCGGTACCTCTCCAGACCGAGCTCCAGGAGGCGCAACTGCAGCTCCTCGTAGGTGAGCGCCTTCAACGCGAGCACCAGCGTCCTCCGGGGCGGCGTCGGTCTTCGAGGCTCGGGCGACCCGCCCGGAAACACCAGGCGTCGTCCAGGCTCCCTGCCACGAGGTCGGGGTGCAGCCCGAAAGGCTCGACCTCGATGGGGTTGGTCCACAAGCTCCCCGGAGGTCCCCGGCCGGCGATCTCACCGACGAGAAGGACGAAGGAAGCACCGGACCTGGCGGCGCACCGGCGACGCGGGTCGCTTCCGGCCCCGGACTCGAGGTGTAGGGTAGCACGCGACCGATGCGCGCACGCTGTTCGTTCCGAGAGCCCCGAAGGCTGCCGCCGAGGTGCTAGAATGCGTGGGCTGGGTGAGCGCAGCTTCGAAGCGTCTCGACTCGCGAATGGAGAGTGCACGTGCCGCAGCGCATCCTGATCGTCGACGACGAGGAGAGCATCCGCAGCTCATTGCAGCGGCTGCTCGACTACAAGGGATACGAAACCTGCCTCGCCGAGGACGGACCCCGGGCGCTCGAGATCTTCGCGGAAAAGCCCGTGGACGTGGTCCTTCTCGACATCAAGATGCCGCGCATGGACGGGCTCGAGGTGCTGCAAAGGATCCGCGACAGCAGCGACGAAGTCTCCGTGGTGATGATCTCCGCGCACGGAACCATCGAGACCGCGGTCGAGTGCACCAAGCTGGGTGCCTTCGATTTCCTCGAGAAGCCCTGGGACCAAGAGCGCCTGCTGGTCACCATCCGCAACGCCCTCACGCAGCGCCAGCTGGTGCGTCAGAACCGCGAGCTGCAGCGCACGCACCCCGGTCACGACGAGATGATCGGCACCAGCCCGCCGCTGCAGGAGATTCGCGACACGATCGAGCGGGTGGCGCACACGGACGTTCGGCTGCTGGTGGTCGGCGAGAACGGCACCGGCAAGGAGCTCGTGGCGCGCGCCGTGCATGAGAAGAGCCGCCGCGCGAACGCGGCCTTCGTCGAGGTCAACTGCGCCGCCATTCCCCACGAGCTGATCGAGTCGGAGCTCTTCGGTCACGTCCAGGGCAGCTTC
>JBHHXQ010000295.1:0-4724 GCA_046757105.1 Candidatus Krumholzibacteriia bacterium | reverse complement strand
GGGCCGCCCGTCGCACAGCGTCCTCGCGACGAAGACCAGGTTCACCCGGTCGCGGCACGTCGCTGCACGTTGACCGGCTCGAAGCGCAGCACTAGACTGGGGCTTCCAGCGTGTCGCCGCGCGACCCGGCCGTCGAAGCTTCCGACATGTCGGGCCGTCCGTGGGTCGTTGCGAAGCCCGCACTCCCTGGAGCCACATTGGATTCCTTTCTCGAGACACTACGCAAGGGCGTCCTGATCGCCGATGGGGCCATGGGCTCGATGGTGGCGCGTTCGTTGCCGAGCGAGGCGCCGGTCGCCATGGCTCGCAGCCTCCTCGAGGTCAACGTGACGCACCCGGAGATCGTCCAGAGCATCCACCTCAACTACATCGCTTCGGGAGCGCGGTTCGTCATCACCAACACCTTCGGCGCCAGCCGTGCTCGTCTCGAGAGGCTGGGTCTGGCCGAGAGTGCGGCGCGCCTCGTATCGGACGCGGTGAAGATCGCGCGCGAGGCGCGCGATTCGAGCGGCCACTCGGTGTGGATCGCCGGCTCCATCAGCCCGCTCGACGCCGACTGGATCCTGGACGCCAACCCGAGCGCCGCGCAGCAGATGCTCCAGTTCGAGGAGCAGGCCGAGATGCTCCTGGACCGCGGCTGCGACCTGCTGATTCTCGAGACGTTCTCGCGGCTCGAGGAACTTCTGCTCGCCATTGGCGCGGTGCGCGGCGTGAGCACGACCACGCCGCTCGTGGCATCCATGAGCTTCGACGAGCACGGCGAGCTGGCCACAAGCGAAAGCGCCGACGTCGCCGGACGGATCGTCTCGGAGACCGGCCATGTGCAGGTGATCGGCGTGAACTGCAGCCTCGGTCCACAGGCGAGCCTGTCGGTTCTCGAATCGATGGCGCAAGGAACCAGCCTGCCGCTGTCCATCATGCCCAACGCCGGGTTCGCACAGCGATTGGGCGGCCGCGTTCTCTACCCCGACATGTCGCGGAGCTACTACGAGACGTTCGCGCGAGACGCACTCGACCTGGGCGCACGTCTCGTCGGCGGTTGCTGCGGCACCACGCCGCAGCAGATCCACGTCATCGCGGAAACCGTCGCCCGCACGCCACAGACGCCGGCGGCCGCCCCCAAGGTGCTGGTGCGCGCGCGTGCCGAGCTGGTGGACGAGGAGGCGCCGGGGCTGCCGTCGGAGCAGCCTTCGGGACTCGTGTCGAAGCTCCGGGCCGGCCAGTTCGCGCGCAGCCTGCAGATCGATCCGCAGCGCGGCGCCTCGGATGCACTCAACCGCGAGGTCGTCGAGAGCATTCTCGAGCGCCGCCTCGTGGACCTCGTCGACATCAACAGCTCCGGCGGCAGCGCCCGCCAGGACTCCCTGCAGATCGCCGCCGGCATCGAGCGCATGGGGCTCGAGACGCTCCCACACATCACGCCGCGGGATGCCAGCGTGTCGGGTGTCCTCTCGCAGGTGCTGGGTGCGCACGACTGGGGTGGCGTGCGCAACGTCCTGGTGATCGCGGGCGATCCCCCGAAGGGAGACCTGTACGCCGAGGCCAAGGGTGTGTATCAGGTGGACAGCATCGGTCTCGTGCGCGCGCTCGACCGGCTGCGCTCCGGTCACCGCGTTCACGAGCGCGTCACCTCGCCACCGTTTCCCCTGGGCATCGGCGTCGCCCTGAACCAGAACGCCCCGCACCTCGGCGCCGAGCTGCTGCGGCTTCAGGACAAGGCCGAAGCCGGCGCCGACTTCGCCATGACGCAGCCGTTCTTCGACATCGAGGACTGGAACGAGTTCCGCAAGCATCTCGAAGGACGCGTGGACATCCCAATCATCCTCGGGGTGTGGCCGCTCATCAGCCTGAAGCAGGCGCGCCGCGTCAACGAGAACGTCGCCGGCGTCGTCATCCCCGAGCGCGTCTGCAAGAGGCTCGAGAAGGCCGGCTCGCGGGAACGCGAGGTGGGCTTCGAGCTGGCCGCAGAGCTGATCGCCGAGCTCGAGCGCAGCCGCAGCGCCGCCGGCGTGTACGTCGTGGCTCCCTTCAAGCAACCGAAACGGGCACTCGAGGTCTTCGAACGCGCCGGCGCCCGCAGCTGAGACCGCCGGGCCGACTTGCCGGAACGTCCCCGTGGCCATAATATTGTCCTCGTCTTCTCGCGTCCCGACTGGGTCTTGCGCCCGCCCGGGCCCCAAGAACTCGGAGGCACCCATGCTCGCCACAACCGAACCGGGATCCCGCCGAGGCCGTTGGCGAGCTGCAACGCTGCCTCTGCTTCTCTCCCTGTCGTTCCTGCCCCTGCTCGCGTGCGACGACACGCATTCCCCGGCGGGTTCCGCGTCGGAGGAGCCGGAGTACGGGGCGATGTACGACGCCGACGAGGGCGTCCTCGAGTTCCCTGGCGGTGGCACGACACCGCTGCGCCTCGTGGCGGCGGAGATCCACCTCGACAGCATCGGCCTGCTGCACGCGCTCGTTTCGATCCACAACGCCGGACGCGACTCCATCCCGGGCCCTGCGGGTGTCGCGGTCCTCGGTTTCGTCCCGCCAGCCGTGCGCCCGGTGAACGCCGTCTGCCCGCCGCAACCGGATCCCGAGCCGACACCCGAGCTCTGCTGCGTCTTCGATCACCGCGAGACCTACGGTGTGGACGGACTCCTCGCTCCGGGCGAAACCTCCGAGCCGGTCGAGTGGATCTTCGAGAACACCGGCGGCGAGAGCTTCGCCTTCCGCGCCCGGCTGGCGCCCGACGGCTCGCCGTTGGAGGGCGAGATCTCTGGAGTCGTGTTCGAGGACCTCGACCGCGACGGGCGTCGCGATCTCGACGAGCCCGGCGTCCCCGGTGTCTCGGTGGGGCTCGAGAAACCGGGCGTCGTGCTCATCCGGCGCACCGACGACCGCGGGCGCTTCGCGTTCGGGGTGAACGAGCCGGGGATCTATCGCGTCCGCAAGCAGGTGCTGGAAGGTTGGCGCCCGACCACGCCGTCGCAGCTGCAGGTGTTCATCGTGCGCCGGCCGGACGGCTCCCTCTCCGGTTTCGGCCGTGCCGACTTCGGATGCGTGCGCGACGCAGGTCCCGGCGAGCTCTTCGTCGAGGGCGTCGTGTTCCTCGACCACGACCGGAACGGGACACGTGACGCCAGCGAGCCGGGGATCCCGAGCGTGGGAATCGCGGCGTCGGGCCTCGAGTGCCTCGGTCCCGGAGCCGGGGTTGCGCGCTCCGACTCGGCGGGCCGCTATCGGATCCGCGGCAGCGAGGTGCGCTGCGAGCTGCCCTGGCTCGTGAGGCGACTTCCCGAGCCCGGCCTGGTCGGCACCACACCGAGCCAGGCGATCCTCCGCCCGCCTGCACCGGCAGGCGGTACCTTCCATCTCGACTTCGGCCTGGCACCGCCCGACTCGTCGCAGGTCAGCCTCACCGTCGAGGGTGCGGTGTACCTCGACCGCAACGCCAACGGACAGCGCGACCTCGGCGAGCATGGGCTGCGCGGCATCCAGGTGCAGCTGCTGTCTCCTTGCGACGTGCTGCGTGCCACGTACACGGACCACCTGGGGACGTACCGCTTCGGACCCGCGGAGACCCGGATCTGTCCGGTGACGGGCGTCTGGCAGTCGCAACCCGATCTCCAGAACACCACACCCAACCCGGTGTTCATCGAGCCGCCCGTCGTGCCCGGAAACCATCTCCGGCGCGTCGATTTCGGTGTGGGACCGGGAACCACCCCGGGGTAGCGCGCTGCCTCGCGTGGTTCCCCACCCGGCTGGCGCGGCCCCCAGCCGCGCCGGTCGCGGCGAACCAGCCGGTCGTTCGGCGGGCGCGCCGGGCGGGCTGTATGTTTTCGGACTCCGGCACTCGCATGTTGCTCTTCCAGCAGTCAACAGACTCGGGCGGGCTCTCGATTGATCGGCATGGATCCGGTATGATGGCCGCGCTCGATGCCCGTTTCCGGGCCGGTGTAGTCGAGGTGTCGCGTACCGCCCCTCCTGCGCGACGCATGGACACTCGCCAAGGGGTGTGGGATGACGGAGCTTCGATCCGTTCTCTTCGATCTGGATGGAGTCCTCGTCGATAGCTACGAGGCGTGGTTCCAACTTGTCAACCTCACAGCGCGCGCTTTCTGCAAACCCGACGTGGAGCGCGAGCGCTTTCAAACGAGTTGGGGACAGGGTCTCGAGGCCGACCTGCGTGAGTTCTTCCCCGGTTGCTGTGCAGAGGACATCGCACGCTTCTACGAGGAGCACCTACTCGATTTCGACGCCAGCATCCAGGTGAACGCCGACGCATCCAGAACACTGTGCGGGCTTCGCGACGCCGGAGTGCCGCGGGGGATCATCACCAACACGCCTACACTGCTGGCCCGTGACATCCTCGCATGGGCGGGACTCATCGGGATGATCGACATCACCATCGGGGCTTCAAGCGACGTGGCGGCGAAGCCGGCCCCGGACACCATCCTGCGGGCGTGCGAGGTTCTCGGGGTCGAGCCGAAGGAGACCGTGGTCATCGGTGACTCCCACCTCGACGCGCAGGCCGCGAAGGCCGCGAAGGCGAAGTTCATCGGCTTCCGCACCAAGAAGGGCAGGTCCGTGTCCAGTTTGAGCGAGGTGGTGGACCTCGTCGAGCACAACCACCTGAAAGTCCCTGCCCCACCGCTCCAGCAGCGCGAAGGCGGAGTGGTAGGTGGTGACCGTGATGGGCCGCACCTCCTTTTCGTCGGCGTAGTACGCGCCCACTCGAT
>JBHHXQ010000294.1:0-4729 GCA_046757105.1 Candidatus Krumholzibacteriia bacterium | reverse complement strand
CCCCACCTGCCGGCCCCGTGTGGAAGCGCCCCGTCCCGGTCCTCGCTGCGGCGCTGATCGGCGTTCTGGCGCTCGCCGGCGTGCGGCTGCACGGACGCGCCAAGCTGGCTGTCCCCCCGGCCGAGGCCAACTCGCTCGCCGTGTTCACGTTCGAGAACCTGAAGGATCCCGAGGACCCGGAACGCCTGGGGGAAATCCTCCAGGAGCTGCTCATCACGGACCTCTCGGGGCTCGAGGCCCTCAAGGTGTTCAGCAGTCAGCGCCTTTCGGACATCGAGCGACAGCTCGAGCGCCGTGGCTCGAACGCCGCCGACAGGGGCATCACCAACGAGGTGGCCACGCACGCCGGGGCGCAGACCATGCTGACCGGCTCGCTCAGCCACCTGGGAGACACCTGGATTCTGACCGCACAGCTCTCCGACGTGGAGAGGGGTACCGTTCTCAAGTCGAAGCGGATCGATGGTGATGATCTGTACGCCATGGTCGACCAGCTGACGGCCGAGATCCAGAGCGAGCTCGCCATCGAGACACCCACCGAGATCGCCGCGCGCTCCATCAAGGAGAAGACGAGCACCTCGAAAGAGGCCTGGAGCCATTACCTGGGCGGTGTGGATCACCTGAACGCCAATCAGTTCAACGAGGCGGTTCTGGAGCTGACGCGCGCCGTCGAGATCGACCCGGGTTTCGGCCAGGCCTACTACAAGCTGGGCATCGCGACGTGGTGGCTCTACAGCGATGCCGGCGCCGGCCAGGAGCAGATCATCCACCTCCTCGAGAACGAGCTGTACGCGTCGAAGAAGGAGAAGGAGATGGCCGAGGGGATGCTCCTCGTGATCCAGAACAAGTGGAGCGAGGCGTTCCCGGTTCTGCGCCGGGTGACGCACACCTACCCGGACGAGAAGCACGCCTGGTACGGCCTGGGAGAGGCGCAGTTCCACTTCCCCGGCGGCAGCCAGCAGCACGAGTCTCTCGAGGCGTTCGAACGGGCGGTGGCGCTCGATCCCGACTTCCTGCTGCCCTACTGGCACATCTTCGACGTCCTGTGGGGCGAGAAACGGTACGACGAAGCGATCGCGCGCGCCGCCGCGCTCATCGAGCACGATCCGCAGAACCCGCTGTGGCACCGCTACCGGGCCGGCTCGGTGGCCTTCAGGGGCGATCGCGAAGAGACACAGAAGGTGCTGGCGGAAGCGTTGACGTACAACACGACGGCGGAAGATCAGCGAGAGCTCTACCACCTGGTCGCGCTGTCGATCGCCAACCTCGGCTACGTCGACCGGGCCGAGGGATACCTGCGCCAGGCGCTTCAGGTGGATCCCGGCCACGACGATCCACGGATCGTGCGACAGCTGATGGGCTACCTATGGGACCAGCGCAAGTTCGACGAGGTCGAAGCGCAGCTGCACGAGTTGCTCGTCCGGGATCCGATGAACGACCGGTTGCTGGAGGACCTGTTCAGGGTGTACATGGCGAAGAACGAGTACGAGAAGGCCCACCAGCTGGCGCTCGATCTCGTCCGGAAGGAGGCGGACGACCCGCGCTGGTACCGGTACTGGGCACAGTGCACGATCTACAACGGTGACGAGGAAGCCAATGCCCGGGTCATCCGGGAGGCTATCGAACGCAACAGCTCAGCCGACGACCGCCGCAACCTCTTCGGGGCGATCGGCGCGGCCTACTCCCACACCGGAAACCACAACAAGGCCAAGGAATACTTCCAGAAGGCCATCGCCGTCGATCCCGAGCAGGACTACCCGAACTACTTCTCGGAGATCGGCTTCCAGGATCTGCGTCGCGGGTGCTACGACGAGGCCGAGGTGTGGATCCGGAAGGCCATGAAGCTCGCACCGAAGAACGTGCACCACCTGATCACACTGGCGCACGTGAACGTGGAACGTGGCGAGTTCGAGGAGGCGGTCCGCAACCTGGAGGAGGTCCTGGAGATCCTGCCGCCGAGCGAGCTCTTCCCGTTCCTCGCGATGAGCCTGAAGGTCTTCACCGGCGACCTGCAGGAGGTCGACCGGAAGCTCGCTGTGGAGGAGACATCGCTCGCCACCGAAACGCAGAAGTGGGAGTTCCTGTACAGCCGCCCCTGGAAGCTGCCGTTCGGCGTCGCCTGGTCCTACCTGCTGGCGGGACATTACGAGAGGGCCGCGGAGGTCTTCCAATGGGCGCAGAGCTTCGAACTCAACCAGCGTGATCCCGTGGCGTACGAAGGGCTCGGATGGACCTATCTGTGCCTGGGAGACCACGGGCGCGCCGAGCAGGCGTTTCTCGCCGGCCTGGAGATCGGCTACGACCACCGCAGCACGCTGTACGGGCTGGCGGTGCTGAAGCTCCTGCAAGGGGAGCCCGAGTCGGCCGAGAGCTACGTCGAGCGGGCGCTCGAGGGCCCGCCGCACGTCGCGTTCTCGAGGTTGCTCGCCACCGTCTACGCCGCGCAGGAGCGCTACGTGGAAGCGCGGGCTCTGGCCGAGGAGGCGCTCGCGATGGACTCGAGCCGCGCGAGCCACGAGCTGCTCGCCTGGATCCTGATCGCCGGCGAGCTGGACATCCAGAAGGGCATCGAGGTGGCCAAACGAGCCGTCGAGATCCCGATCCGCTTCTCGGAGGTCGAGAAAGCGCTGCCGCACCGCGCCTCCGCCGAGCACAGCCTGGGCCTGGCGTACCTGAAGCAGGGCAGGACCGATCTGGCCACGAAGCATCTGCAGAGGGCCGCCGTCCTGCAGCCGAACCGCACCTCCATCCACCTCGATCTGCAGCGCGCCCTCGGCCTGCTGAGCGGCACCCAGTAGGCGCGTCCGACTCCTCTCGACACCCGATTCCTCATGAGCGGCGCCGTCCGGCGATCCGGGAGGATCGCATCCGCTGGCGTCGTGACACGGGACCCGCAGTCCATGTTGCGTGAGGACGATTCCTCGATGCCCGCAGGGCCAGGAGGTGTCAGAGCTCCCAGGCCTGCTCCGCGGGGCGGAGCGGCCGGTTGAGCCACGGGGGGCGGCGCAGGCCGTGCGGGCCCGGGGCCGCATGCGTGAGCGCCAGCCACTCGGCGTAGACCTCGCGCGACCTGCGCGTGTCGACGAAGACGTCGGCGTAGCGGTCGCCGGGCGCGGCGGGCGTCACCTTCACCTTCTGGTGCCAGCAGTGCATGCCGCTCACCGGGTCGGGCTGCACCGGAAACGTCAGGTTCTGGTGCACACCGACCTCCTTCCACCAGATGCGCGCGGTGTCCGGGTCGTCGCTCTCGAACGCCCGGACGCCCTCCTTCTGGCGCAGCAGGAAGGTGCCGTCGCGGCGGATCATCTCGACGAGCGCGGTGCTCTGCTTGTCACCGCCGACCTCCCGGTGCAGTCGCCAGCGCCCCATGTGGTGCGAGCAGGCGACGACGCCCGGGTGGATGCCCTCGGTCACCCACACGCGCGATACGAACCAGCCGATGCGTGTGGTGACGCGCGCCAGCGCGCCGTTCTCGAGCCCGAGGCGCTCGGCGTCGCCGGGATGCACCCAGAGCGGATTGGTGTGCGAGATCTCCTGCAACCACTTCGCGTTGCCGGAACGCGTGTGGATGAGCGTCGGTACGCGGAACGTGGGCAGGAGCGTCATCTCGCCCGCGGCCTCGTCGAGATTGCGCCAGTGCACGTGCGAACGGATGTAGCCGGGGACCGCGTGCTCGCCGAAGCCCCAGGCGTCCAGCGTCGAGGAGTAGAACTCGAGCTTGCGGCTCGGCGTCTGGAAACCCTCCCGGCGGGAGCCGTCGTCCACCTGCACGCCCGGCCGCTCGCCCTTCGACGGGTTCTCGTAACGCCGCTGCCCCGCGTACGGCACCTCGAAGGCGGCGTACCGGCGCATGTACTCGAGCGGCTCCAGGCCCGCGTTCGCAGCCGCCTCCGGGAGCCCGGGAACCGAGTTCTCGAAGATGTCGGCGTAGTACTCGTCGAGCGAGATCGGCCGACCGGGATTCTTCTGCGAAGCGAAGTACTTCGCGATGCCGCACCTGCCGTCCGGATCGATCTCGTGCGCCAGCGCGATCCAGAACTCGGCCTCCTCCCAGACCTCTCCGGGGTTGCTGCCGAGCGTCGTGTCGAGCGTCTCGCCGGCGCGCCGCCGGTGCTCGCGCCCGACGGGCTGCCGGAAGCCGATCCAGGTGCCGGCGTGGGTTTCCTGGCTCATGAGGTCGTGACGTTCGGGGCCGAGCCCCATCGGCAGGACGTAGTCGGCCCACTGCGCGGTCTCGGACCAGATGGGTGTGAGCGCAACGTGGCAGCCGACCTGCTGTTCGTCCTCGAGCATCTCGATCCACGCGCAGCCGTCCGGGTTGGTCCATACCGGGTTGTAGACGCGCGTGAAGTAGACGTCGATGCGTTTCTTCTGCAGGCGCAGCAGGTGCGGCAGCAGGAAGCTCATCTCGTAGTGGCTGAGCGGGTACTCGCGCGGCCAGATGAGCTCGTTCCAGCGCCGGATCGCCGGCGGCTCGAGTGTCGGCTTGGGAACGAGCTTGTCCCAGGAGTTCGGATTGACGCCGCCGGGTGTGCCGACGCTGCCGGTCAACACGTGCAGCAGCACGAGGGCGCGCGCGACCTGCCAGCCGCCCAGATTGCCGCTCGCCGCGCTGCGCCACAGGTGGCTCGAGAACCTGCCCTCGGCGCCCGAGATCTCGTCCGCCAGACGCCGCACCGAGTCGGCCGGAACGCGGCACTCCTGGGCCACGAACTCCGGCGTGAGCTCGTCG
>JBHHXQ010000293.1:0-4732 GCA_046757105.1 Candidatus Krumholzibacteriia bacterium | reverse complement strand
GAGGCCTGGAGGGCCGAGCCGGGCGAGCGCCGAGCGACCGGAGCGCGCAGGATGCGCGCCGAGGGAGCGTTCGCCCCGACCCTTCCTTCCGCGCCCCGCCGGAGCTACCGAGGTCCAGCGTCGGACGTCATTCCGGTGTGTCGTAGTACTCGCGGCCGAGGTGCGTGATCGGCTCCTCGGCCATGAGCCAGCGCAGCGTGTTCTTCAGCTTCACCTTCTGCACGAAGAGGTCGTGCTCCGGATAGAGGTCCGGCGCCGTCATCGGGCTCTTGAAGTAGAACGACAGCCACTCCTGGATGCCCCGCAGCCCCGCGCGCGCGGCCAGGTCCGTGAACAGCGCCAGATCCAGGACGATCGGCGCCGCCAGGATGGAGTCGCGGCACAGGAAGTTGACCTTGATTTGCATCGGATAGCCGAGCCACCCGAAGATGTCGATGTTGTCCCAGCCTTCCTTGTTGTCACCGCGCGGCGGGTAGTAGTTGATGCGCACGACGTGGCTGATGTCGCCGTAGAGCTCCGGGTGCTGCTCCGGCTGCAGGATCGTCTCGAGCACCGAGAGCTTGCTGACCTCCTTGCTCTTGAACGAGTCTGGATCGTCGAGCACCTCGCCGTCACGGTTGCCGAGGATGTTGGTCGAGTACCAGCCGCGCAGCCCCAGGAGACGCGCGCGCAGCCCCGGCGCCAGGATCGTCTTCATGAGCGTCTGTCCGGTCTTGAAGTCCTTGCCGCAGATGGGGACGCGCATCTCTCGTGCGAGTTCCTGCATGGCGGGGATGTCGACCGTCAGGTTCGGTGCACCGTTCGCGAAGGGAACGCGGGAGCGCAGAGCCGCGTACGCGTAGATCATGCTCGGCGAGATGTGCGGATCGTTGCTGCGCAGGCCGTTCTCGAACGAGCGCAGGTCCTGGTGCACTGGCCCGGGCTCGATGTAGACCTCGGTGCTGCCGCACCACACCATGACCAGGCGAGACAGGTCGCGGCGCGTCTTGAACTCGTCGATGTCGCGCATCAGCTGCTCGGCCAGCTGCATCTTGTCGGGTGCCTTCTTCACGTGGGAGCCGTCGAGCCTGCGCACGAAGCCGCGGTCGAAGACGGCCGGCATCGGCCGCACTGCCTCCAGGTCGTCGCGCACCTGGTCCAACAGGGAGCGCTCGAGCACGCCGGCCTGCAGCGCCGCTCGGTACGTGTCGTCGGGGAAGATGTCCCAGCCGCCGAAGACCAGGTCGTTGATGCCGGCCAGCGGGACGAAGTCCTTGAGGAGCGGTGTGCGACGGTCGCTTCGCTTGCCGAGCCGGATGGTGCCCATCTGGGTCAGCGAGCCGATCGGCTGGGAGATGCCGCGGCGTACGGCCGCGACACCGGCGATGAACGTGGTGGCGACGGCCCCCAGACCGGGCATGAGAACGCCGAGCCTGCCCTCGGCGGGTGCGATCTGCGGTCGCTCGGACATGTGGTTCTGCCTCCGCTTGGCTTGGAAACCCAGGTCACGGGAGCCAGCGGAGGCACCGATCCAGGTGCTGCCCGCCCCCGCCGCGTGCCTCTGCGGCTCGGATACGATCCACAACCCATCCTAGGACCGTGTGGACGATAGAGCGAGTTGATTCTATTGATATTTTCAATAAGTATTCTTTATCATATGCTCCGGCAGCCGGACCGTGGCCCGGTCCGCAGCCGGGAGTGCAGGTGAATCTGGAGCTCGTGAAGACCTTCGTCGCCGTCCTGCGGCTGGGCGGCATGCGGCGGGCCGCCGAGTCGCTGCACGTGACGCAGCCGGCGGTGAGTGCACGCATTCGCCAGCTCGAGAACCAGCTGGGCGTGCGGCTGTTCGAGCGCGTGGGAAGGCGTCTGGTGCCCACCGAGTCCGGCCGTCTTCTGGCGCAGGACTGCGGCACCCTGCTGGCCGCCGAAGAGGCGCTGCTCCAACGCCTCGAACAGCTGCGAACTCTACGGAGCGGCACGCTGCACCTCTCGACGATCGACGCGGCGAGCATCTACGTGCTGCCCGAGGTCTATCTCGAATTCCGGCAGGCCTTCCCGGGGATCGACCTCAACGTGCAGGTCGTCGAAACCCGGAAGGTGCTCGCAGCCGTTCGCGATCTGGACGTGGAGATCGGCTTCCTCGCCTTGCCGGTCTCCCATCCGCAGATGGAGCTGCATCCCGGTGTCGAGGTGGTGCCGATCTACGAGGACCGGATGGTCTGCGTCGCGTCGCCGACGCATCCGCTGGCGTCGCGCCGCTCGTTGCGCCTCGCATCGATCGCCGCGCATCCGCTCGTTCTCTACGACCGCGGCTCGACCACGCGCGCGCTGCTCGACACCGTCTTCAGCGCCCGCGGCCTCACACCGAACGTGGCCATGGAGACGGCCTCACCCGAAGCCATGAAGAGGCTGGCCGAGGTGGGCGTCGGCATCGCGATCCTGCCGGAAGCACAGGTGCGGGCCGAGATCGCCGACGGCCGGCTGCGGCGCCTCGTCCCGCGCGATGCCCGGTTCAAGCGCAGGCTGGGGAGCGCCGTGCGCGCCGGACGCCAGCTCGGCAAGGCGGCGCAGCGCTTCCTCGACCTGGTGTACCGGCGCTGGCCGCCGCTCGCCGCCCGGAACACCCAGCGAGCCGCCCGCCGGGCTCGGAGCTGAAGCGACCGCGTCCATCGGGGAGGCATGCGGACGCTGCATCCTCGGCTTCCCGATCGGGGCCTTGGGGCAACCTCGCAGGACAGAAGAAAGAGGCTCAGTACACCTCCCTCGAAACCGCAACTTACGGGAATCGAGAGGGGACCAGAAAAGAGGCCCCGGCCAGAAGCCGGGGCCTGCAACTTCACGCCGGACGAAGCCGACCCGGTCTAGTTGGTATGGAGGCTCTTGATCTCGCCCCAGGTTGCCTCCTCCACCGCAGTGGCGCAACGGCCCTTGAAGGGATCGCCGAGCGCGACACTCGCCTCCCGGTTCGCCGTCGGAATGCTCAACCAGCTTGCGGGTATGCCTTGGACCCGGAACTCCACAGCGCTGATTCCAGCGGCGCTCGCGCCACCGAGACGTGCCATGATGTACGAGCTCGGTCTGGACCCTGGGAGCATGGAAGCCTCACAACACCCCCGCTAGACTGTCGGCGAAGATGTCGATCGACCCGTCCGGCGCCAAGCTCGAGCCTGCCACAAAGCTCGGGGCCGCGACGAACAGGGTGATCCAGCGAAGTCCCCTGGTCCCCTCCCGAAGGGAGCGGGACCGTCTTCAGCGCCGGCGGCCTCACGCGAAGTCGACTCCCGACCCGCCGTCGTGATCCGGGAACAACCGGACCCACGCAAGGCACGCTCCCCGCCGAGCAGCCTGGGCTCGCGACTTCACGCTCCGGACGTGGCTAGTGCGCATAGAGGTTCTTGATCTCGCCCCAGGTTCGCTCTGCGACCGCAACCTCACAAGCGGGACCCGTGGGGTTGATGAAGGCCTGACCTCCCAGCACGCACACCTTCGTGAATTGCGGGTCATCACAGAGGTTCACGAGCTGGCACGTGAACAACGGGTTGGTCGGCGGGAGCTTTCCACCCACGATCAGAAAAGTGTCGGTCACGGGGACGGTTGGAATGACGTTCACGCTGTACAACGTCACGAAGCCGGTACCGGGATCCGTGACGCACGGGAAGGCGATGTTGGCCCCACCCGTGGTGTCGCCAGCGGCAATGAAGGGATCCCCAAGCGGGATCGAGTTCGCCGGAACCGGAGTGCTGATCGCGAACCAGCCCGCGGGGAATCCCGAGATGGAGAACTCGGCACCGGTGATCCCATCCACGGTCTGGCCGCCGAGCCGGGCGATGATGTAGAGGGTCGCCGGAACAGGTGGAGTGATGTCGCCCGAGCAGGTGGCGCCGGCGGCATCGAACACGATGTCGATTGAGCCGTCCTGCGCCAGGGTCGAGCTCGCCCACAGGGCCAGCGTTGCGACGAGCAGAGCGAATACGCGAAGTTTCATAGTCCCCTCCCAAAAGGGACTCGACCGGCGCGCGAGGCGACGCGGCAGCCGAGTTCAGGAATCTCCAGTCAAGGAAGCCAGAGGGCAGACGGCCCGGGTCCCGGATACTGGATACCGAACACCACGACCAGGCATCCTGGGGGCGAGACCTACGCCGCACAGGCACGTATGAGTATATGGGATTCTGGCCGCGCTTGCCAAGCCGGTCCCCACCACCGGAGACACGTAACTTTCCTGGAAACAACCGACTACGGAGCTCCTGGAAACCACGCGGAAGGATGCGGAACGGCCCTCGGGCGGCGACCGGGGCTCGGGGGCCGGCCGGGGGCCAAACGAGTCCGGGGCCCGCCTGCCTGACGGGCCCCGGACATGACGCCGAGCGTTGCGCTCGACCAGCGGCGCTTCACTTGCTGCGATAGATGGCCTTGATCTCCGACCAGGTGCTCTCGCTGACCGGAACCGGAATGCAGTCCCCCGTCACGCCGATGCTCGGATTGATGACCGCACGCCAGTGGTCGCTGTCAGGCGCCCCCACGCACACCTTCGTGAACGCCGGAGCGTCGCAGAGGGTGAACAGCGGGCATGCGAACAGGTAGTTCGCCGGGTCGTAGTGCTGGCGCACCGTGAGCCAGATGTCGTTCGCGGGCACGACCTCCACCACCGTGAAGGTGAACAGCTGCACACGAGGACCCGTCTGACAGGTCTGGAAGGCGATGTTCACGCCGAGGCGATTGAACGGGTCGCCCATGACGATGTTCGCCGCGGGGT
>JBHHXQ010000292.1:0-4736 GCA_046757105.1 Candidatus Krumholzibacteriia bacterium | reverse complement strand
CGAGACCATCGAGATTGTGGGGTTGGACATCGAGCGTTTGCTGAAGCAGGTGCCCTCGGTGGAACCGCAGGCTGTCCTCGCCGACCGCATCGTCGGCAAGCCGTACCTCGAGATCGACATCGATCGCGAGGCGATCGCGCGCTACGGGATCTCGGTACGCACGGTGCAGGACGTCATCGAGGTCGCCATCGGCGGCCGGCGCCTGACGACGACCGTGGAGGGCCGCGAGCGCTACCCGGTGCGCGTGCGCTACCAACGGGAGCTGCGTGATCGGATCGAGACCTTGGGCCACATCCTGGTGCCGGCTCCGGGCGGGGCGCAGATCCCGCTCACGCAGCTCGCCCAGATCAACTACGTCCGCGGGCCTCAAGTGATCAAGAGCGAAGACACGTTCCTCACCGGCTACGTCATCTTCGACAAGAAGCCCGGGTACGCCGAGGTCGATGTCGTGCGGGAGTGCCAGGATTACCTGAACGACAAGATCGCCTCGGGCGAGCTCGTCCTTCCTGCGGGCGTCAGCTTCGCGTTCGCCGGCAGCTACGAGAACCAGATTCGCTCCGAGAAGAAGCTCATGGTCGTTCTGCCGCTCGCGATGTTCATCATCTTCATGATCCTGTACTTCCAGTTCAAGGCCGTCCCGACGACGCTCATGGTGTTCAGCGGCATCCTCGTGGCCTGGTCGGGCGGTTTCATTCTCATCTGGCTGTACGGGCAGGGCTGGTTCCTGAACTTCAGCGTCTTCGGGGCCGACATGCGGGATCTCTTCCAGGTGCACCCCATCAACCTCTCGGTCGCGGTGTGGGTGGGTTTCCTGGCGTTGTTCGGCATCGCATCGGACAACGGCGTCATCATGGCGACCTATCTGAACCAGGTCTTCGAGCGCAGGCACCCCACCGCGGTCGCCGAGGTGTGGGAGGCGACGCTGGAGGCGGGCCTGCGCCGCGTGCGCCCGGCTCTGATGACCACGGCCACCACGATCCTGGCGCTCATCCCGGTGCTCACCTCCACCGGCCGCGGCTCGGACATCATGGTGCCGATGGCGATCCCGTCCTTTGGCGGCATGCTGTTGGCCATCGTCAGCTTGTTCGTGGTCCCGACGCTGTACTGTGCGCTGGCCGAGTTCCGGCTGCGCGCGCGTGCCGGGTCCCCAGCCAATGCGCAAGCGGTGGTGGTTCCCCCACCAGCCCCGAGTTGATCGGGAGGACAGGACATGAAGCAGAAGCCCGGGCAGCAGACGAGCTCGAGCGACCGCAGCACACGGCCGTTGGCTGGGGAGAGCGCCCGCGACCCGGTCTGCGGGATGCAGATCGACGCGCCGGCCGATGCGGCGACGCTCGAGCACGGGGGCAAGTGCTACTTCTTCTGCTGTGCGCACTGCCAGGAACGCTTCCGCCAGGAGCCGGAGAGGTATCTGACACCCGCGCCCGCGAGCCACACGGCGGCGCCGGCGGTCGGCCCGGCAGGGCACGCGGCATACGCCGTCGCGTCCGCCGCGGAACCGGGCGGCGAGTTCGTCTGCCCCATGTGCCCGGAGGTCCGCGAAGACGCCGCCGGGAGCTGTCCGTCCTGCGGCATGGCGCTCGAGCCTCGTGTCATCGCGCCGCCCGCCGTGCGCACGCAATACGTCTGCCCGATGCATCCCGAGGTGGTCCGCGACGGACCCGGCTCCTGCCCGGTCTGCGGCATGGCGCTCGAGCCGCAGACGGTGAGCGCGGCGGAAGAAGAGAGTCCGGAGCTCGCCGACATGAGGCGGCGGTTCTGGTGGAGCGCGGCCCTCACGCTTCCCCTCCTCTTCCTGGCCATGTCCGACGTCATTCCGGGACAACCCGTCCAGAACGCGCTTCCCGTTCGACTCATCGCGTGGATGCAGCTCGTGCTCGCCACCCCCGTGGTGCTCTGGGGCGGCCGGCCCTTCTTCGAGCGTGGCTGGGCCTCGATCGTCCACCGCAGCCTGAACATGTTCACGCTGATCGCGACCGGAACCGGAACGGCGTACGCGTACAGCGTCATCGCCACGGTTCTGCCGGATCTGTTCCCGGACTCCTACCGCGGGCCGCATGGCGAGGTCAGCGTCTACTTCGAGGCCGCCGGCGTCATCACCGTGCTGGTTCTGCTGGGTCAGGTCCTCGAGCTGCGTGCCCGCAGTCAGACGAGCAGTGCGATCCGCGCGCTGCTCGGATTGGCGCCGAGCACCGCGCGACGCGTTCACGACGACGGCAGCGAGGAGGACGTGCCTCTCGACCACGTGCACGCTGGTGATCGGCTGCGCGTACGTCCGGGCGAGAAGGTTCCCGTGGACGGGAAGGTTCTCGAGGGGACGAGCTCGGTCGACGAGTCGATGGTCACGGGGGAGCCCATTCCGGTCCAGAAGGGCGCTGGCGACCGCGTCATCGGCGCCACGGTGAACGGGACCGGGAGCTTCATCATGCAGGCGGAACGGGTGGGGGCGGACACACTGTTGTCACAGATCGTTCGCATGGTCAGTGAGGCGCAGCGCAGTCGCGCCCCCATCCAGCGCCTCGCCGACGTGGTGGCCTCCTGGTTCGTTCCGGCCGTCGTCGCGATCGCCGTCATCACCTTCGTGATCTGGGGCCTCGCCGGCCCGGAGCCGCGCCTGACGCACGCGCTCGTGAACGCCGTGGCGGTGCTCATCATCGCGTGTCCCTGTGCTCTCGGGCTCGCGACACCGATGTCGATCATGGTGGGAACGGGTCGCGGCGCGCAGGCCGGCGTGCTCATCCGGAACGCCGAAGCCCTCGAGACGCTGGAGAAGGTCGACACGCTGGTCGTGGACAAGACCGGCACGCTCACCGAAGGCAAGCCGCGTCTCACCTCCGTCGTGGCGCTCGGGGGGTACGAGGACTCCGAGCTCTTGCGCCTCGGTGCGGGCCTCGAACGCGCCAGCGAGCACCCGCTCGCCGCGGCCATCGTGGCCGGAGCGCGAGACCGGGAGGTCCGACTCTCCGAGGCGCGGGACTTCCGGTCGATCACCGGGAAAGGGGTCACCGGGGTCGTCGAAGGCAGGCACGTGGCCGTGGGCAACCCCGACCTCCTGCAGGAAGCGGGCGTCGATGCCGGTGATCTGCCCGAGCGCGCCGAGGAGCTGCGCCGGGAGGGGCAGACGGTCGTGCTCGTCGCAGTGGACGGCCGCCCGGCCGGGCTCCTGGGGGTTGCGGATCCCATCAAGGAATCGACGCCTGAAGCCATCCGCCAGCTGCACGCGGAAGGCCTGCGTGTCGTCATGCTCACGGGCGACAGCCGCACCACCGCCGAGGCCGTGGCCCGCAGGCTGGGAATCGAGGAAGTCCACGCCGAGGTCCTTCCCGACCAGAAGAGCGAGGTCGTCGGGCGGCTCCAGGCCGAGGGACGCGTGGTGGCCATGGCTGGGGACGGGATCAACGATGCCCCGGCTCTCGCCCAGTCGCACGTCGGCATCGCCATGGGCACGGGAACGGACGTGGCGATGGAGAGTGCCGGCGTCACACTCGTGAAGGGAGATCTGCGTGGCATCGTTCGGGCGCGCCGGCTGAGCCGCCGGACGATGCGCAACATCCGGCAGAACCTGTTCTTCGCATTCATCTACAACTCGATCGGCGTTCCCGTGGCTGCGGGAGTGCTGTATCCGCCGTTCGGGCTCCTGCTGAGCCCCATCATCGCCAGTGCGGCGATGAGCTTCAGCTCCGTTTCCGTGATCGGAAACGCGCTTCGCCTGCGCAAGGTGGGGCTATGAACCGTTCTGATCGACGAGAACGGAGAGGACCCGTCCCCGCTCACAGGTACGAACCACGAGAGAGGAGAATGGAGATGAGAGCATCCCTGAGCGCGTTTCGAGTGTTGCTTTTCGGACTCGCTCTGGCGGCATCCGGATGGACCCCGGCGTGGGGGCAGCACGAGGAACACAGCGAGGAGGCCGGTCACTCACACCAAAGTGCGGAGAAGCACGGCGGCACGGTGACGATGACCAAGGAGTTCCACTTCGAGGTCGCCTTCGAGCGCGACATGGTCCATGTGCACGGATACGATGGCGCGCAGAAACCCGTCGATCTGAAGGGTGTGACGGGAAGAGTCGTGATCCATTTCCGTGACTCGAAACGCAAGCCGATCGAGGCGGCATTGAAGTACGTCGGGCCCGGCGGGGAAGGAAGCCATGGGCACGAGCACCCCGGAAGTATGGAGCCCGGTCACCTGATGGCCGCAGTCGATCTCTCCCGGGTGCCGGATGGAGACGCCAAGGCCACGTTCAAGCTCGGGAACCTCCCGGGCAAGTCCGAGAAGGAGGTCCAGTTCAAGGAAACCTTCCAGCTGGCCCGTCAGGTCGTGTATGCCTGCCCGATGAACGACTCCGACCCCACGGGCGAGCCCGGCAGCTGCCCCAAGTGCGGCATGACTCTCGAGAGGAGCCGGTACATCTACTCCTGTCCCGAGCACCCGGCCGTCACCTCCAGGGACGCCGGTGAGTTGTGCTGGATCGACAACAAGAAGCTCGAGAAGCGGCCCGACGCCGCGGAAGAACAGCTCGAGGACGACTCTCACGATTCGCACGGGCACTCGCACGGCAGCCATTGATGGCACCGAGCGGGAATGCGACCCGCGCCGCCGCGGTACGAAACCACGGGGCGAATGCGTTCGGGGTGGACTCGCCTTCCCGAACGCCGCCGGTGGCCGCGGACAAGACATGCGGAGGTTCGTCGTGAAGTCGGTCTCTCGACGGCGATTCCTGGAGACGTCCGTCTGGG
>JBHHXQ010000291.1:0-4746 GCA_046757105.1 Candidatus Krumholzibacteriia bacterium | reverse complement strand
CAGCTTCTCGGCGATGGCGTACGCCAGGCTGCGCTCGTTGGCGATCCCGAGAACCAGTGCCCTCTTGCCGCTCACAAGACCCATGGAGACCTCCCCCGTCACTTACCCGACGGCTACGGTAGCCTGGTAGCCTAGCCGCGCGTCCGGCTCGGGGACAACCCAATTCCCGGCGCGGCACCACCCCCACCGCGCCGCAGATCGCCCCGCCGGTGCCGCGACGGCGGTCCGCGCAATCGGTCCGTGGGCTCGCGGCCGGTCGCCGCAACGCCCTCCGACACGCCGCGCGGGCCGAAGAACCTTCCGGGGAACTCCCGGGAACGGACGGCAAGCTTCAGCGCCGGGGCGCCAGAACGCGATGGATCCGCTCCGGACAGGACGGGGCCGGAAACGACGCTCCAGATGGCATGTCGGCTGCTGCATGGGTTGTCGGGATGAGCAAAACTCGCAATGCATCCGCACCAGATCCCGGCAGCACGGGGCTCGGACGGAAGCGACGCGAACGCAGCCGCCTGCGTCGCGCCGCGAGAGTCCGCGCTGCCTTCCTCTGCGCTCTTCTGGGTGCCGGCTTGGTCATCGCCGGACGTCCCGAGCTGTTCTGGGAAGCCGTGGAGGCCATGCGCCCGGAGTTGCAGGAGGACATGCCGCGCCTTCCCGCGGACGCGCTGCTGCGGACCGCGGAAGCCGCACACGCGGGGAGGAACTTCGAGGAGTCCGCGCGTCTGTACGGATTGCTGGTTGCGCAACACCCCGAGCATTCGGCGGTCGAGGACGCTCTGATCGCGAGAATGCACGCACTGACCGCTCTGGGAGATGCCCCGGCGGCGCAGCTCGCGCTCGAGGAGTACCGTCTGCTGTACCCGAGCAGTGCGAAGCTCCCGCGGCTGCTTCTCGAGATGGCCACCTGGCAGTATGGCGCCAGCCACTACCATCAGGCCGCGCGTGGCTATACGGACCTGATCGCCCTGATGACACGCAACGAGCGCACACGGCGTCCCGTGGAGGACACCGCACCACCTTCCGCCGCGATGCGCAAGGCGATCGCCCGGGAGAAGCGACGCCTCACCGCCGAGCGCACCCGGGTGGAACGTCTGGCGCGCTTCAACCTGGCGCTGTGCTACGAGATGGAAGGCAAGCCGCGCCCTGCATTGCGTTCCTACGAGCGCTTCGTACGCCGCTTCCCCACCGACGAGCGCACGGCGGAGGCGCAGTTCCGGATGGGCGTGCTGCTGCTCGAAGCGGGCCGCCTGGGGCAAGCCGTGCAGCAGTTCAAGAGCGTCTGCACCGCGGAGAGGGCTCCCGTGGAGTTCCGCGCCGCGAGCATCTATCACGCCGGACGCTGCCTCGAGAAGCTGCTGCATGGCGAAGATGCGCGCGAAACCTACCGCCTGGCGATCGACGTGCGCCCCTTCGACAACGACTACAGGCTGGCGTCACTCTCCAGGCTCGCGCAGCTCCTCCAGAAACGCGAGCCGCTGCGCGCCCTCGACATCTACCACGACCTGGCCGAGAGCAACGACCATCCCGTGCGGCGCGCCATCGCCCGCCAGCATCTGATCGAGCTGCAGGGCGAGTCCACGATGGCTGCGGCGCTGCACTGACGCGCTTCCACCCGCCACGCACATGCAGGCGACGCCCCCACCGCCCCGCCAGGACGTTTCGCGGCATCCGGCCGCACTCATGCGTTGGACGTCGCCCTCCCGGATCACCGGCAGCGCGCCCATGCTGTCCCTGTGTTCGATCGCGCCCTCGAGGGGTGGTGACAGTCTCCATGCTCTGGTGCGGGTGCATGTCGAACCCCATGCTGGGCTCGATTCGGTCGTCGTCGATCACCCGGAGGGCGCGGATGTGCTTCTCGTCGTAGTCGTGCGCGAACGAGAACGTGTGGTAGGTGTCGAGCCAGCCATGGCCGGGCCCCGTTCGTCTGCCTCTTCTGGATCATCTCGAGCTCCCCTCGCGGCGTCCCCCCGACGCGGCCGCGCGGGCCGATTCCTGTTCCGGAGCCCGGAGTCGGTCCACAGATCAGAGCTCGGCGCGCTTCATGACGAAGTCCGCGACCTCGTGACCGAGGAAGTGCTCGACCCAGCGGACGCGCTCGCCGGCGGCGCTGGCCGCCTGGATCGGCTGCACGTCCTGGGTCGAGAGCGCCATGAAGAGGTATTTCGGGTCCCGGAAGAAGGGCTCGATGCGCAGCTCCACGGCTTTCGCCGGTGCGTGACGCGGGAACACGAGCTTCACCCCGATGCCCGCGCACTCCGCCCCGAGAGCCCCCGTGTCGTCGCGACCGAATCTGAGGAAACGCGATTCGACGAACTCACTCGAGGTCGTGTCGTCGAGCGGCCAGACCGCCTCGAGGACGACCTCCTGCGTGACGAAGACACCCGGGGTGAACGCCTTCCAGAAGTCCTCCACCATGCGCTCGTAGTTCCGGACCACTCCGTAGCTCGACTGGTTCGCCGGGATGCGTTCCTGGAATGCCAGGCGGTCCGGGCCGAAGCGCAGCTGCGTGGCGGTGTCGCTGAACATCCGGGCGCCATCGGGCAGGAAGGCGAACTGCGTGTACGGCTTGTACTCGCAGATCGTGCTGTACAGCTGGGTGAGCTTCCCGCGCTCCAGACGCACCGTGGGCGGGTAGATGAGCACGCTCTTGAGAGCGACGGGACGGATCAGATCTCGATTCATGGCACCCATGGTAGGGATCCGGACCCACTCTCGCAAGGGTGTCGGGGCAGGTTCCACGGCAGCAATGTCCGAGGAGGGGCAGTCGAGGCCCGATGCGTCCGCGAGCCTCCCCGCCGGGGCACACACACGGTGACGTGCTTGTCGCCGCCAACGACCCGCGAAGTCCGCAGCGTATCGGTCTCCACGGCCGCCCCTTTGCTTGCGGCGATGCACCACCATGCGGATCAGAGAAGCCACGCTGGCAAACACGAGGCATCCCGTTGCAGAATCGCGATCCGGTAGATTTGAATTCAATCGCCCTATCTTGTACAATGACTTGCGGCCAAGAACCGGGAACGGTGCTGCGTGCGGATTCCCGGGCCATCTGGCCACCGCAAGACAGAGCGGAGTCATTCGCAAGCACCGGATCGAACGAGGACGCTCAGCGCCGCCGATGGATCGGTTCGGAGGCATTCGAGCTCGGGTGACACCATCCTCCAGGCCAATTGGACTTCTCCCCGGGTGATCGGCGTTCGACGCGAGTTGCAGGTGGCCCGGCTCGGCGCACGGTCCTTCGAAGGGATCCTCACACACTTCAGACCCGCGAAGGCTCGACCTCGAACGACACGGAAAAGGAACGAGAGCTCGCCCGATTCCAGGAGATCCTCGCAGCGCACACGACGTGAACCGTGTTCACCTCGATTCGAGCGATGGCCGGCATGCAGAGCGACCGGAGTCGCGGACGGTCGAGAAAGGATTCAGCCATGTTGAATCGTTGGGAACTGCAACGCTGGCACGGCGTGGTGCGTGACTTCACCCCGGCGGACGTCGAGCGCCTGCGCGGATCCCTGCCGATCCAGCACACGCTCGCCGATCACGGGGCTCGCAGGCTGTGGGACCTCATGCACACGGAGGACTACGTCCGCGCTCTCGGGGCGCTGACCGGGAATCAGGCCATGCAGATGGCGCGGGCGGGGCTGCAGGCGATCTATCTCAGCGGCTGGCAGGTCGCAGCGGATGCGAACAGCGCCGGGCAGATGTACCCGGATCAGAGCTTGTACCCGTGCAGCAGCGTGCCCGAGGTGGTGCGCCGCATCAACCGCACCTTCCAGCGCGCCGACCAGATCCAGCACATGGAGGGCCGGGACGACATCGACTGGTTCATCCCGATCGTCGCGGACGCCGAGGCCGGCTTTGGCGGTCCCCTGAACGCCTTCGAACTCATGAAGGCGATGATCGAAGCGTGTGCGGGCGGCGTGCACTACGAGGACCAGCTCGCCTCGGAAAAGAAGTGCGGGCACATGGGTGGCAAAGTGCTGGTGCCGACCAGCACCTTCATCCGCATGCTCAACGCGGCGCGTCTGGCAGCGGACGTCGTGGCCGTCCCGACGGTGATCACGGCGCGCACGGACGCCAACAGCGCCCAGCTCTTGACGAGCGACGTCGACCCCCGCGACCGGCGCTTCATCAGCGGCGGCCGGACGCCCGAGGGGTTCTTCCGCATCAAGGGCGGCCTGGATTGCACCATCGACCGCGGACTGTCGTACGCGCCGTACGCGGACATGCTGTGGTGCGAGACCTCGACACCCGACCTCGGCGAGGCGCGCGAGTTCGCCCAGGCGATCCACGAGAAGTTCCCGGGCAAGCTGCTCGCGTACAACTGCTCCCCGTCCTTCAACTGGGCCGCGAAAGTCGACCCGCCCAGCATCGAGAAGTTCCAGGAGAAGCTGGCTGCGGTGGGCTACAAGTTCCAGTTCATCACGCTCGCCGGCTTCCACTGCCTGAACTACTCCGCATTCGACCTGGCCTGGAAGTACGCGGAGTCCGGAATGACGGCCTACTCGGAGCTGCAGCAGGCCGAGTTCGCCGCCGAGGAACTCGGCTACACCGCCGTCCGCCACCAGCGCGAGGTCGGCACCGGCTACTTCGACGCCGTCTCGAACGCCATCTCCGGCGGCAACTCCTCTACGCTCGCCATGGACGGCTCCACCGAAGAAGACCAGTTCCGCAGCGGCACCGGCTAGGCACGACCCCCAGAGGCACCTCGGGACACCAGCCGCGGCACCCTGCCCCCACCCGACCGCCAGG
>JBHHXQ010000290.1:0-4768 GCA_046757105.1 Candidatus Krumholzibacteriia bacterium | reverse complement strand
AAGCCTACCCGAGCGCCGCACAACCGCATCCGCCAACCGTTTCCGGCCCGCACCGTCCCGGCCCCTCCGGACCTACCCAATTGCGCGGTAGTTTATGCGCAGGCTCTAGAGACTAGAAGCTCCAGGTCAATCGGAGACCCCAATCGTGCGACGCACCCGTGCCCTCGAAGTCGAAGTCGCCGGCGCCCTCGCCGCCCCGGATGGTCTTCTCCTTGAAGTCCTGGATGGCGTAGCGGTAGTTCAACGAGAAGGCGAGATGCCGGCTGGCGTGCACCTCGACGCCGGCCCCCATGTCGATCTGTGCGCCCGAGATCGTGGTGTCGTCGATCCCCGATCCGAACAGCTCCAGGCCCGCGCCCCCGACCCCACCGGCCAGGTACGGCCGCACGCGCCCGCGGAGGCGCAGCGGTGCCACCGCATCGATCTGGACCTGATGGAACCGCGCACCCACGTCGGTCGCGCGGGTGTCGTGTTCCGTGGACTTCAAGCTCACCTCGAGCGCGAAGCTGGGTGTGAAGGCGTATCCCAGCTGCAGATGAACGCCGCTTCCCGTTTCATCCACGTCGATGCCGATCGTGCCGAACGGCTCCGGGTCCTGCATGTCGAGGTCGAGGTGCGCCCCGATCAAGCCCAACGACACGTACCAGCCGGGCCGTGCCGAAACGAACGCCGGCGCCTTCGTGCCCGGTTCCGCAGGCTTCTCCGGTGCGGGCGCCGCGGCGCTCGAGCTCGTGGCCTCGATCCACAGGATCATGGCCGCGAGGGCCGTCCCGAGCGCACGCTGCTGTCCTCGGGGCTCTCTCCGAGGCGCTCTCGTCTCCGTGTACGGTTTCTGTGTGTCCATGACTCGACCTCCTCCAGCCTCGAGCTGGGCCCGGACTGCGCTGCCCCGGTTCATTCGTGGCGGATCCCGAGAGCGTTGATGCGCTTGTGCAGGTGCGTGCGCTCGAGTCCCAGATCGGCGGCCGCGCGGGTCACGTTGCCCTGGTGGCGCTCCAGGGCCATGCGGATCAGGTCGCGCTCGAGCGCGTCGCGCGCCTCCCGCAACGGCAGGTGCTCGTACGGATTGCGAGTCCCCTCCACGCCCGCCGGACGCGCTCCCGTGGTGGCGTCCCGCAGCTCGGCAGGCAGGTGCTCCGGCCTGATCTCCGTGCCGTGGTGCAGGATCACCATACGTTCCACCACGTTCTTGAGCTCCCGGATGTTTCCCGGCCACGCGTACGACCGCAGCAGCTTGGATGCGGCCGGATGCAGCTGCGGCACGCGCAGCTCGTGGCGCTCGGCGTACTTGTGCAGGAAATGGTCGGCGAGCAGCGCCACGTCCCCCGGGCGCTCGCGGAGCGGCGGCACCTGGATGGGGATGACGTTGAGACGGAACAGGAGATCCTGGCGGAAGCGTCTTTCCTGGACCAGCGCATCGAGATCCTGGTGGGTCGCGGCCACGACACGCACGTCCACCTTCTGGGTCTGCGTGCTGCCCACGGCCTCGAACTCGCCCTCCTGGAGCACGCGCAGCACCTTGACCTGCGCCTTCAGGCTCATGTCGCCGATCTCGTCGAGCAGGAGCGTGCCGCCGTGGGCGGCCGCGAAGCGCCCGCTGCGATCGGCGACCGCACCCGTGTACGCTCCCTTGGTGGCCCCGAAAAGCTCGGCTTCGATGAGATCTTCCGGGATCGCCGCACAGTTCACGCGCACGAACGGTTTCGACGCGCGTGCGCCGTTCCGGTGCAAGGCCTTGGCGATCAGCTCCTTGCCCGTGCCGCTCTCCCCCAGGATGAGAACGCGTGCCTCCGTGGGAGCAACGCGCGCGATGGTCTGGCGCAGCTCGGACATCACGGCGCTCTCGCCGAGCATTTCGTCCTCTTCCGCCGCGCGCAGCTCGGCGTTCTCCTTCCGGAGCCGGGCAGACTCGGTGGCGTTGCGTGCCAGGAGCACGATGCGGTCGCGTGAAAAGGGTTTCTCCACGAAATCGAAGGCGCCGAGACGCGTCGCCTCGACGGCGCGTTCGATCGTCGCGTGCCCGCTGATCATGATCACCGGGAGGTCCGGGTCGGATTCGCGCAGGCGGCGCAAGACCTCGATGCCGTCCATTCCGGGCAGGTTGATGTCGAGGAAGGCCACGTCCGGCGCGCCCTTCTCCACCAGGATCAGCGCCGCCTCGCCGGAGGCCGCGCTCGCCACGTCGAAGCCGATCCCTCCCAGGATCAGCTCGAGGCTGCGCTGGATGTTCTGCTCGTCGTCCACGACGAGGACGTGTTGTGTCATGCCTTCCTCCGGGGTAGATCGATCCGGAAGCACGCGCCGCCCCAGCGCCCTCTCTCGACGTGGATCGTTCCCTCATGCGCGAGCACGATGCCCTTGACCAGGGCCAGTCCCAGTCCGAGGCCTCCCGTGGTGCCGCTGTGGTAGGGATCGAACACGCGCTCGCGTTCCGCGGCCGGAATCCCCGGACCGTTGTCCTCCACCACGATCGAAACACGGTCACCGCTCGACGACGTGGCGAACAGCACCCGGGGGGACGGCATCTCCCGAGTCGCCGTGCGCGCGTTCGCCGCCAGGTTCATGAGCACCTGCCGGAGCCGATCCTCGTCCACCCGCACCTCCCCCAAACCCGGCTCCAGTTCGAGCTGCACGGCGAGATCGCGCTGCAGAGCAGCCACGTCCTCGACGAGCGGATTCAGATCGACGCTGGCGGGCTGCAGCTCGACGGGGCGCGAGAACTCGCGAAAACGAGTCACGACGTTGCGCAGGCTGTTCACCTCCTGGACCACGATGCGAGCGCACTCGTGCAGCAGTTTCTTGTATTGAGGATCGTCTCCCCTGTAGCGCTCGCGCATCTCTTCGACGGTGAGCTGGATGGGAGTCAGCGGGTTCTTGACCTCGTGAGCCAGGACGCGCGCCATCTCGCGCCAGCCGGCCATGGTCTCGAGGTCGATGAGCCGCCGGCTCTGCGCATCAAGGGTTCGCACCATGGAGTTGAACTGCCGCGACAGGCGTCCGATCTCGTCGCGACCCGTCGCAGGAACCTGGACATCCCACCGGCCCGAGGCGACCGCGCCGGTGGCGTCGAGCAGCCGGTGCACGGGGAGCGTGATTCCGCGCCCCAGCCGCAAGGCGGTCAGGACTCCGATCAGCAGAGCAGCCGCGTAGATCACCACGAACGGCAGCCAGAAGCTCCGTTCCAGGTGGCTCTGCTCCGCCCGCAGCCCGCGGATGAGCTGCAGCGTCGCTGCAAGCTTCGTGGCATCGCGATGCCACTCGTCCTCCGCCGGGCGGCGCACGTCGAGCGCCCAGCCGCCCGTGAGGATTCGCCGGGCCGAGAGCTGTCGCGGCGGCTCGCCTCGCGACGGCGCCGCCACGTCTTGCAGAAGCTGGACGTCCCCAGCCTGCACCGTGTGTGCACGCCCGCCGGGATCGAACAGCACCACGCGATCCATCTCGGGCAACGTGTCCGCGGCGCCTGATTGCATGCGCCGTACGGACGCCTGGGGTGACAGCTCGGGGCCCGGCCAACTCGCGGCCCAGGCTTCCAGGGTCGATTGCAGGTCCCGGCGTTGACTCCACAAGCCGCGTCGCGCCACCCGAACGCCCGCCTCGAGCGCCTCGTCAACGTCGGCGCTCAAGCCCAGATGCAGGCTTCGCTGGATCAGGTTGCGGGTGACCAGTGCCGCGGGAATGGCAGGCAGCGCCGTCAGCAACACCATCAGCAAGGCCAGCCGCACGCGCAGGCTCATTGAATCTCCTCCAGCTCCTCCAGGCGGAAGACGGGACCTTCGAAGCTCGCCTGGCCTCGGTGCCGGCCGCCGTCTCCGAGAAAACGATCGAAGAGAGCACCCACGTCCAGAGCGAACTCCTTGCGGTCGCCGCCGCTGTTCTGACGGACGTAGCGCGAGATCCGCGCGCGGTCCTCGGCAGCCAGAGGCTGCACGGCGACCTCGACTTGCAGCCGGTACTCCTCGCCCGGGAGCAGTCGATCGAGCGGCAGCAGACGCACCCCGCGGATGTCGGACCAGGCGGAGTCTGCAGCCGTCAGTGTGGCGAACCGTGTGGATCCTCCCGGTCCCTGCAGCACGTAGTGATTCTCCCACAGGTCCAACCGCAGGCTGAGCTTCAGAGACCGCTGGCCGATCGGGTCGCCGTCGTGGTCCTCGAGCACGATGCGATAGACGCAGGTGCCGGGAAGCCCGCTCTCCACCGTGCTCGCGGTCTTCGCATCGAGCAGGTTCTTCGCCTCGAGGTCGAGCTGCAGCCAGCCCTGCTTCCGGAACGCCTTCAGGCGCTCCACGGAACCCGCCGACGCCACGGTGACCGCGGCCGCGAGCAGCAGCACCGACCACGACACGGTGCGATGTGGGGTTCTCTTCATGGCCTAGAACGTGAATCCCAGGGTCCCGTGCACCCAGAAGGGGTCGTTGGTGCTCTCGTCGGTCAGCGGAATCCCGGCATCCACACCGAAGATCTGGATCCATGGAACGTGAACGCGCAGTCCGTAACCGACTCCAGCGGAGAAGCCGAAGCGCTCGCCCGTGTCGTTCCAGTGATCACCGAGATCCGCGAAGAGAAGCCCGAGAACTCTGGGGCGCAGCGATTCCCGGCCGACCAGAGGCATGCGGATCTCGCCGGTGACCTGCCAGAGGGCACGGGCGCCGAGGGGCCCGCTCAGGCTCGCGTCGCGAAAACCGCGCAGGCTGCCGGTGCCGCCCACGACCGGTCGCAGGTGGTACGGCGTGCCGGGCCCCGCGTAGACGCCGCGGGCGCGGACGGCGAC
>JBHHXQ010000289.1:0-4802 GCA_046757105.1 Candidatus Krumholzibacteriia bacterium | reverse complement strand
CGACGATCTCGTTCATCGTCACAAACCTGTGCCCGCGGCGCACGAAGGTGCGCTCGGCGCAAGCGGCAAGACGATCGCCGTGCTCGGCTGCGGCACCGATGTGTGCTACCCGCCCGAGCACGCGGGCCTGCAGCGGCGTATCGCCCAGGACGGCTGCGTCGTCAGCGAGTTGCCGCCCGGGACGCCGCCACGCGCCTGGCACTTCCCGAGCCGCAACCGCATCCTGGCCGGCATCACGAGCGGCGTCGTGGTCGTGCAGGCCGAGCCGCGCAGCGGGGCGCTGATCACCGCGAAGCAGGCCCTGCAGGAGAACCGCGAGGTCATGGCGGTCCCGGGCGACGTGCAGGATCCGCGCAGCCGCGGTCCGCACGCGCTTCTGCGCCAGGGGGCGGCACTGGTGACGAGTGCCGCGGACGTCTTCGACGCCCTGGGCTGGCTACATCTCGGCGGCGCACCGGGCCGGTCGGACCCGGGGCAGTTCGAGCACGGAGAGCTCCTCGAGCAGCTGCGCGCCCCCATGGGGCCGGACGAGCTATGCCGGCGACTCGGTTGGCCGGCCGGCCGGTTGCAGCGCGCTCTCGTCGAGCTCGAGCTCGCGGGCATCGTCGAGCGCGACCCGGCGGGGCGCGTGCGTCGCGCCGACCCTTCTTCTTCCTGCTAGACTGCCGGTGCCGGGACTGGCGGGGAGGATGCGTGCGGGATCTGCTCGAGATGCTGGGGCTCTACGCCGTGCTTGCGCTCGCAAGCACGCTGCCGCATGGCGCCGCGCTCGGTGCGGGACGCGCCATCGGCCGGCTTCTCTTTCGCTGCGGCCTGCGCCGCAGGGTGAGCCTCGAGAACCTCGAGCGGGCGTTCGGCGGTGCGTTCGACGCGCCGGCGCGCCGCCGCATCGCGGCGCGCTCGTATGAGCACCTCGGGATGACTCTCGTGGAGCTGCTGCGTCTCGGGCCTGCCGAGGCCCTGGCCGTGCGCGAGCGCCTCGAAACGCACGGCGTCGAGCATCTGCACGCGGCACTCGCGCGTGGGCGCGGCGCCATCGTGGCCAGCGCGCACTACGGCAACTGGGAAGTGCTCGGCGCCGGGGCGGTCGCGTGCGGCCTGCCGGTGACGTTCGTCGTTCAGAGGATGCGAAACCGGGCCGCGGATTCGATGCTGTGCCGCAGGCGCGAGAGCGCCGGAGTGCGCGTGCTCGAGCGTGGCATGGCGCTGCGTCGAGTGCGGGAGGAGCTCGGAGCCAACCGTCTCGTTTCCATCATGTGTGACCAGGATGCCCGGCGGCGTGGCGTTTTCGTTCCCTTCTTCGGCGTGCCCGCATCCACGCACAAGGGTGCCGCACAGCTGGCCCTGCGCCACGACGCTCCGTTCATCCCGGCGTTCGGCCGCCGTCTGCCCGACGGCCGGCATCGGATGCTGGTGTACCCGCCGCTCGAGCCGCCGGCGGGTGTCGACGAGGAAGAGGCCGTTCTGGCGCTGCTCACCCGCTTCAACCAGCTGCTCGAAGAGGTCATCCGCGAGGAGCCGCAGCAGTACCTGTGGCTCCACAGGCGCTGGAAAACCGCGCTTCGGGCAGCGTCGAGCAGCGGTCCGGATGCGTCCTCGAAGGCGACGCGGGCGGTCCGCCGCGGGTGGATCGATCCGGCCTCCCGGTGAGCAGGGATGGCGATCCGTCCGTCGCCTCAGCCGGTGAGGTGCCGCAGCCTGCGATTGCGGCGCCACAGGTCGGCCCAGGCGAGCATGCCGATCACGAGCCCCAACGCCAGAAGCTCGATCGGGTAGCGTGACGGCAGAACTCCGCGTTCCACCGCCCCGGGGTCTATCGTGAAGCTCGAGATGCACGCCAGACCCGCGAGGCCGGCCACGAGGAGATGTCGGGGCCAGACCTGAAAACGCCCGTAGCGTGCGTCGTGGCGCAGTGTGGCGCCACCGACGCCGACCATCGTCAGCGCCAGGATCAGCGGTGCGTACACGGGGCCCAGCCACGGGACCGGGAGGAGAAACAGCAGGTCCCAGTCGGTGAGGCCTCGCGGCCAGCCGAGCATGAAGCGCAGCCCCACGTAGTAGACGAGGTCCCAGATCCCGAACACGTCGAGGAAGGCCGCAAAACGCGCGGCCGGGCGCCGGACCGCGAGTCGGGCCACGGTCGCCAGGAGCACCAGGGTCACCCCCTCGCGCACCAGCTCGATGAGGAGCAGTGTCCCGGGAAGCCGGACGAAGGGGAAACGCGTCGAGTCCGGATCGAGAAAGAAGCGCAGGTCGGCGACGAGGGCGGCTTCGACGATGCCGAACAGCGTCGCGAACAGCCACAGCGCTCCGAGCGGCGCGCCCGTCTTCGGGGGGTCGCCGCGGAGCACCGGCGCGGCGCCGCTGCACGGTCGGTTGACGGATCCGGGCTTCATGCCTATCTTGTTATGGTTTCAGAGCTTGAGCGTCCGTCAGGCCCGCCGTGCAGGGCGGCGCGTGCCTCACGAGGTCGCTGCGTCGGTTGCCGTAACCGGTTTCAAAGAGGGAGATTACACGATGGGCCTCGGCCATCCCAAGCGTTCCCGGCGGTCCCGGAACCTGCTGATCCTGATCGCTCTCGGGAGCCTGGGGGCCGTGTGCTTCCCGGGCTGCGAGAAGGGCCTGGGGCCCACCGAGCTGATCCGGAGCGATGGCAGTCCCGCCGATTTCCTGCCTCCCGGTGGCGTCGCGCCCGGTGCGACACACGAGGTCGGTCTCCTGTACTTCTACGACACCCAGCAGTATCGGGAGTACTTCCGGGACAAGGACCCCAAGTATCCCGACGGCACGGACGAGAGGTTCATCAAGCGCGGTGTCGTGCTTTCCAAGCTCGGTGCGACGATCGGCGAGCGCCGACGTCCCGATCTGGTGGACGCCACCTTGGCTGCAGTGTACGGCAACCCGCGACTCTTCGGGTTCGAGCCCGCCGCCGACGGCGAGCCGGGTTTCCGCGCAGGTGCCCGCCTGCTGAACGCCGACGAGTTCTTTCCGCTGGCCGAGGGCGGTGGGCCTTCGTGGTGGGAGTACAACCACGTGCAGCTGCAGTGGGTGCGCAAGGATACGCTGATCGGCCCGGAGACCTCGCCGTCCCCGACCAGCATGGGCGGCCCCGAGTGGCGCCTGCGCAGCATCAACCGGGTGCGAGCCGATCTGCGCAACAAGTTCCTGCCGTCGCTGTACAACTCCGACTTGATCGTCAGCTCGATTCCCGGCGTGGGTGTCTTCTTCCACGGCTACCACCTGGTCGCGGAGCGCGACGAGGTCGTTCCCGAAGGCGAGTTCCGGGTCCCGGAACAGCAGCGCAACCCGCGGTTCCTGTGGCTGTGGCAGCGGGCGCTCGGAAACCCCGATCCCAATTCGCCGGTCGTGACGACCATCGATCAGTGCCTGGACGGCTTGTGGGGACGGCTCGACATGTTCCCGGTGCAGCTCACAGGCGCGCACATCCAGGTCGGCGATCGCTACACGACCTGGACGTACGTCACGGTGGACAGCACCGCGCTGCGGCTGCGCGTGCAGGAGGGGACGGAGCGCGAGCAGCTGCGCTGCTCCGGCTCGGGGGTCGTGCCGGAAGACGTGCCGCTCGAGAGCGCCGCGTTCCCGACCTTCTTCTTCTCGCTCCTGGCGCGCTACCAGATCGATGCCGAGGAGGTCTTCGATCAGCTCGTCTGGTTCGTCGGAAACGACACGGTCGGGAAGTACGGTACCGTGGACGGTGTGCCCGACGTGATCAAGTTCGTCGTGCGTGTGTATCTCGGGGCGCCCGTCGAGGGGCTGGTCCAGAAGCTGGACCTGTACTACCAGCGCAACGTCGGCCTCGTCGTTCAGGTGACCGGGAATCGTCTGGCATCCAGGGACATCACGCGGCTGCGCCGCGCGATGGTCAACGGCCAGGAGTACACCGAGGAAGACTTCTCGTATCTGCCCTAGGTCCCCTAGCCCGTGCGGATCGATGGCTCGACTGCATCGGAGGATCCTCGGCATCGGGCTTGGCCTGGCACTGGCTTCCTGTGCCGACGAGCCTCCTGTCGCCACCCCGGAACAGCTGGCCCGGTGGCAGCCGGGCGTGGTCGTGCGTGCACCCGACATCCAGCTCCAAGACCTCGGCGGCAACCCGGTACAGCTGGCGCACTACCGAGGACGCCCCGTCATCCTCGATTTCTGGGCCAGCTGGTGCGGGCCGTGCATGCGCGAGTCACCGCATCTGCGCGAAATCCGCAGCCGCTACGCGTCGCAGGGGCTGGAGGTCATCGGCATCGCCGTGGCCGAGCACAAGCCGATCGATGCCTTGCGCGTCTTCGTGGAGCAACGCGGCATCACGTATCCGATGTGGACCGGGAGCCCCGCACAGCTCCGCGACGTCGCCCGCCGTTACGGCCAGGTCCACAGGCTTCCGACGACCTTCTTCCTGGACAGGAACCACGAGGTGCGCAGCAAGAAGGTCGGCTACCGCAATCTCGACAGCCTCGAGCAATACGTGAAGGACATACTGTAATCACTTGGAGTCAAGCGGATTCACTCGGAGTGAGCCCTGAGCTTGCAGGCGGGAAGGTGGTGGTGAACTTCGGTTGCGCATTCTCCGGGGAGTCGGTAGGCTGCCGCTCCCGGGAACCGATGACGGTCCCCGAGACGTGTGGGGGGCCACGTGAGAACGCACGTCGCGATTCTGCTTGCTCTGCTGCCGTTTCTGGCCGGGCTGTCGAGTGGCTGTGGACAGTCGATCACGGCGCGAGGGGCCCGCTCGACGCTGCAGCCGCGGGTTCCGGGTGCGACCCCCACCGCGCCTCGCTCGTCGGGCCTGG
>JBHHXQ010000288.1:0-4805 GCA_046757105.1 Candidatus Krumholzibacteriia bacterium | reverse complement strand
GAGATGGTGCGTGCAGCTCGCCCTCGAAGTAGATGAAGGCCCAGTACAGGGCCATGCCCCCCCCAGCCACGAGACCCGCGGCGCGCCCGAACCACCTCTGACCGATCAGGAACGCGAGCGCCGCGCTCAGCAGCCCCAGAAGCATCTGGACGATGCGAGGCGCCAGGTAGCTGCCACCCGTCAGCCGATAGACCAGGGCCAGGAAGTACGGGTACCCCGGCGGGCGGAAGAAGGGGGTGTCGGGGATGCGGGGGTCTTCGAGATCGGCGGGCAGCGACCAGTCGCCGGTGGCCAGACCTCGTGCCCAGTAGTCGTGCGTGTGTGCGTCGACGGCAGGCTGCCGGAAGTCCGGCGCATCGACGATCTCACTCAGGTAGAGGCCACGCGCGACCGCCCCCACGAGAAGCAGCCCCGAGAGGACCAGCAGATCGCGGCGCAACGGCCGAAACGCCGGCCGCGGGGCGCGGTTCGCCCGCGGCGGCGCCGTGGCCCCGCGGTCATCTCGTGGCTTCGGTTGGCGTTTCGAAACGCCCGACATGAACTCCTGTCCCGTCGACAGGCCGACCCGGCGGATGCTTGCGCGCGCTCCACTCTACCATCTTCGCGCCCATCGACGATCCTGCCAGGCATCGACCATCGCCCCCGGCATCGACTTCTCCTCGGGCATCGACCCTCGCCGCGGGGCGCATCGCGGCGGCTGGAGCTTCGCGAGCCGCTCAGCCCCCGACCTCCTCGAGGCGGAAGTACTCTCGTCACTTGTTGTTCAGTTGCAGGCTCAAACCTCGCAGTGCTACCATCCGCGTCGACCGCCTCTCATTGCCTACCAGCCGAGGATCCTTTGTCGTGTCTCACGTAATCTGAGCCTCGCGTCTCAGTCTCATTGACACGCCTCACGGCTCCTGATCTCACCTTTCGTGATCTCACGTCCTCACCCAGAGTGATTGATCAATCGTGCACGTCCTCACGCCGCGTCTCAGGGGCGGGGGGGTGAGTTGGGGGGGGGTGGCAGGGGGCGTGTGGATTGGGGTAGACTCCGGCGTTTCACGAGCTCACCGCGAACGCGCAGGGGAAAAGGGAAGAGGGCAGAAGTGACTGCCCTCTTCGGCAACCGCCATGGAGCATGTTTCCATGCCGGTCACGCTACCAGTGACCCATCGTACCTACTCGGCACAGCTCGCGCAAGGGTGTCTCGATCTCTCCCGGTGCCGGTGTCCGCGCTGCTCGGGCCGCCGGCTGCAGCTGACGCGGAGCCGGGTTGGGCGGCCGTTCTCCGAGCTCACAGACGAGGAGTGTGGGGTTCGCGGCGTCGCCGGTGACACTCGAGCTCGGGCTCGCCTGCTGCACGGACTGCGGCATGCGACCGCGGCTTCTCCCTTGTGACATCCTGCCTCGCAAGCATTACGGGCTCGCGATCATCGCCTTCACGAACGTGATGTACGGGCTGCAAGGCGATCGTTCGCTGCGGCATGTGGTGTGGAGAGATCTCGGCGGCGAGCGGACGCCGGCACCGAGCACGCTGCACGGCTGGAGCGAAGCTTTGGGGGCCTACGCCCAGGGGCGCCCGAGCGGCGAGGTGCCGGAGGCCACGCCTGCCACACGCGTCTTGGCCGATGCCAGGCGCCTCCATCGGCGGGCGCGCCAGGCGTTCGAGAAACCGATCGCGATCGATCCGCGCCGCTACCGCTCCGAAGCACGCAAAGAGCGCCTGATGGCAGGCGGGCGCCTGCTTCGCTGCGCCCTGGCTCTGGAAGACGACGCCGACGCTGTGGACCCGCTCAGCCGACTCAACCGTCTCGTTCTCGTCCGTGGTGCGACGTGCGGCTTGGGCTTCCGAACCGGTCTGCGCAGCACGCCGATTGAACACCCCTGTTCGCCTCCGTCGCCATACTCGCCTCCTCACCCCCGGAAGGAGGCACGCTCATGCACGATCCGTGGCCGATCGCCACCTGGCGCTTCGAACAGATCAGCCCGTTGCTAGATCCGGCGCTCACCGGCGCCGAGAAACGGCGCTACATCCGGGAAAAAGCGCGCCAGAGCATCGAGTGGCCGCACTCGGGACGCCGAGGTGCGCGCCGACCCATCGCTCGTGCCACGCTCCTGCGCTGGCTTCGAAGCTATCAGCGCGACGGCTTGAAGGGACTCCTCCCCGAGCCCCGCAGCCGGAAGAAGCCCGATCGCTCCGAACTGGTCGCCTACGCCCTGGCACTCCTGGTCGAAGAGCCGGAACGTTCTCTCAACCAGCTTCTCGTCTACCTCAAGCTGCAGTTTCCCAAACAGTCGCTGTCGCGATCGACGCTGCAACGCGAGCTCACCCGGCATTCCGCCTACGCCGGCATCGTCAAGCGCAAACCGCGCAAGCTGCGCCAGCGCTACGAAACCGCACGTCCCCACGAGTGCTGGCAGCTCGACGGCAAGCGCTTCGACGTGCGCTTCGCCGACGGCCGGCGCCGGACCCTGTACGTGCTCTCCATCCTCGATGACTTCAGCCGCTTCGTGCTCGCCTGCGTCATCGCCCTGTCCGAGAGCCTCGCCGGCACCGTGCGCGTCGCCCGCATGGCGATCGAGAGATTCGGACTGCCCACGCGCATGCAGTTCGACCGCGGCAGTGCCTTCGACTCGAAGGCCTTCCGCGAGGGCTTGGCGCTGCTCGGCGTCCACCGCAACTTCGTCCAACGTCGAGCCCCAGAGTCCCAGGGGAAGATCGAGGCCTATCACCGCGTGCTCAAGCGCTGGTTCGTCCGCGAACTCCGCTATCAACAGGTGCACAGCCTCGAGCACCTCGAGCAGCTGCTGTGGGCCACGATCGAGCTTTTCTACAACCACCACCGCCACCGCGAACTCAAGACGACGCCCGAACAGGCACTCGCGGGGTGTGTCTCGGAGCGCCGCGTCGGGGCCGAGGACCTCATGCGCGCCTTCTGGGCGCGCACCCGCGCCAAGAGCCACCCCAAGACCGGCCACGTGGTGCTCCCCAACGCCACCTTCGTCGTCCCGGCACGCTACGCCGGCAAACGCGCCAGCTTCCGCTACGACCCCGTCGACCGCACCCGAGCCGTCGTGGTGCTCGATCGTGAGCACGAGCTTGCGCTCGAGCCGTTCGTCATCAAGCGCGCCTTCGCCTCGGAGCCCGCCGAGCCGCCGCGCGGCGTCGGACAGCTGCAGAAGCTGCTGGACACCTGGCGCGGGTACCCGCGCCCCAACGCCCAGCCCGGCTTTGGACTCCCCGAAGTCTTCACCGAGATCGGTCGCCTCCTCGGTCACCTCGTCCCCCAGGACGAACGCGAGGCCAGGACCATCCGCGACTTCTACCGCGAATTCGGTCCGCTGCATGCCACCCACTTCCGCAGCGCCCTCGACGCCACCCGCAGCGCTCTCGGACAGGGCCGCGCTCTGCACGTCTATCTCGAACACCTGGCCCGACTCATCCGCGTTGCACAGTCCCGACCCGAAAGCGAGGATCCGCAATGAAGACCCAGCCGTTTCCGTTCGCCGACTACTGCCGCGCCCGCAAGGCCCTCGAACTGGCGCTGCGCGACGCCGACGACACCTATCTTCTGCTCACCGGAGAGACCGGCAGCGGAAAAACAGCGCTGCTGCAAGAACTCACCGCAACGCTCGATCGCTACCGCTACCGGCCGCTGTACTTCTCCCACGCCCGCCAGCTCGGTCCCACAGGGCTCGTCCGCGTCCTCGCCCGCGCCGTGCGCGTCCCCACAGGCCGCAGCCACGCCGAGACCGTGCACGCTCTCGTCGCACACCTGCACGACGAGCCGCTGCAGCTGTGGATCGGCTTCGACGAGGCGCACGAACTCCCCGCGGAAACCCTCGCCGAGGTGCGCGCCCTGGCCGAATGCGATCTCGGCTCCCCCAGCCGCCTGCGCATCCTCTTCTGCGGTCTGCCGGCGCTGCGCGAACGCCTGCAAGCCATGCCGTCCATCTGGCGCCGCATCGTCGTCCGCGAGGAAATCACCTCTCTGACCCGCGACGAGCTCGCCCCGTTCCTCGTCCATCACTTCGGCAAAGCCACCCGGCAACGCTTCGGTGACGACGCGCTCGCCATCCTCTTCGAGCGCGGGCGTGCCCTCCCCGGATACATCCTGCCGGCCGCGCGCGCCGTGCTGCGCGCCGCCCCTCGGCAAGGAACCGTTCAACCCACCTTCGTCGAGGACGTCCTCGATCGCTGGGACCTGCCCTGAGGAGACCGCCATGCGCTCGACCGCAGACATCTACCGCGACATCCTCGCCCGCACCACGGCGCGCTACCTGAGCGTGCGGCCCCACGGCATCCACATCGACAAAGCAAGTCCGCCGCTACGGGCGCTCTGTGTCCAGATCCTCGAACACGGCGCTGCCAGAACCCTCTACCGAAAACGAAAACCCGTCTGTCGCTCACTCGACGGCCTGCACCCCATCCACGACTCCGAGCTCCGCTGCAGCCGCTGCGACCAACGCCCGTTCTGCACACCCCAGGTCCGCGTCCACCTCGTCTACGACCATCGCCCCTATCGGCTGCTGCTCGCCTTCACCTCGGCGAAGAACTTCCTCTTCTACTGCACCCACCTGCGACAGCAACACCGAGCCCTGGATCAGGTCGTCACCCGAATCCGCGTCCTCAACCGCGGCACCTGGGGGGAGCTTCGCTTTGACGCCGCCAACGTCACCGAGCAGCATCCGCAGCGCTAAACGGCAACCGCACGCGCGCACTCACCGCCGGCGAGGAGCGTCGGCGACGCCGTCTCAAAAACCTGGGATGGGATGATCAAATTACGTGGGACACGACACCTTGCGTCCACCCACAGTATACG
>JBHHXQ010000287.1:0-4805 GCA_046757105.1 Candidatus Krumholzibacteriia bacterium | reverse complement strand
TGAAGGGGTGGGGCGCATTTACAGAACGCCGCGGATACTGGACAAAAAGATTACCTGTTGTCATCCCCAACTTCCTGCCTCCTAATTCCGCAAGTCGGCCCTGGGATCAGAGGCTGTGTTGTTGAGGTCGTGGGGCGGAGTTGTTGTTGTATTCTACGCTAGGAAAGGACGGAAGAGAAGGCAAGATTACTGTCGCGCTCGAGGTGACCGGGCAGCTTCAGGGTCCGTAAGGAGCCCCCCCGTCATCGACGACGAGGAGGGCGCACATCGGGCGCCCTGTCGTGAACGAGCCTGAGCGTCGGTGATCGCTCGAGGGCTCAGATCGCCTTCGGCTCGAGGATCTCTGAGGCGCGAGGGGCGTCGGCCACGTCGCTCGTTGACTCGGCCAGCAGCGCGTCGAAGACCGCACGCACCGCGTCGGTTCGCGCGGCTTCGTTATCGTGGCTCGCGGCCCACGAGGTCCACACCGCTTGGGCGCGATCTCGTACCGTGTACTCGTTTTGGCCTCGCATCGAACGCAGCGCATCGCGAATGCGAGCTCTGCCGAGGCCGCGGCCTCCCAGAAAGAGAGTGCCATCGTGAGGCCGCCACTGAACGTTGACCATGTCGAGTCCTTCGACGAGCACGACCTCCGGGCGGTCGCGCAAGAGGGCACGGCGATCTTCTGCCTCTTTGCGCTTGCGCAGGAGCGCTCGCTGCTCCTCTGCGAGACGCTTACGTTCCCTGCGCTTGCGTTCGCGCTTCGGCGCGTTCTCCTCCCGCACGTTGCGTACAATGCCAGCGAAATAGCGCTCGAAGTCATTGATCTTCGATCTGTCGGCGCTTCTTCGCAGCCGCCGTTCGGCTTCCTGCAAGTCCTCCAAGGCGTGCTGGCGGTGGGCGCGGATGAAGCGCTCCGCCCCGCCGGGCAGCCTGTACTGGCGGTGGATCGCCGCCAGAGTCAGGCGCACCGAACGCGTTTCAGCACGAGCCTTCTCACGCTGCTGTTGCGCAATCGCCTCGAGCTCCCCGGCGCTTCGCCCCTCCAGCGGGTGTCCGCCTTCTCGCGGCGCCGCTTCGTACACGCGCAGAAAACACGACAGGAGCCTGCGTCCCACCGCACGCACGAACTCGGCGTCGCGCAAAGCCGGCACCAGCTCGGCGATGCGCGAAGAGAGCTCCGTCAGTGGCGCGAGCGCCTCCTTGACCGTTCGAAAAGCTCGCTCCTTCGTCGCCTTCTCCGTCGGCGCCCCTTCCTTCTGCGGCGCGTGCTCGCACTCCCACGACTCGATCGCTTCGCGCGTGAACTCGGACATGTAGGGCGTTCCCTGGTCGCAGACGAACTGCATGCCGGGCTGGAGCACTGCGCTGACGGTGCGTACGATGAGCTCAGAGTCCTCCCTTGCATCGACGTCAAAGGACTCCCAGAGCCGTTGCTTGCGCCAGCCGGGGTCCTGCACACCGACGATGTAGAGGGGCACCCCGAAGAGCTCCCACTTCGAGGTGTCCGCCACGAGCTGGTTGCCGGGAAGAGTCGCTGTGAGATCAAAGCGTCCGGTAGACTTCGATCGTCGTTTCTTCTTGTTCTTCTTCCTGTTACTCTCGTCGCCGCCGTTGCCGTCGCCGTCTTCCGTCTCGGAGTCTCCGCAAGCACCTGCAGGCGGGGGGAGCTCGTTCTTCTTCTGCTTCCAGCTGCGAAAGGTACGCTCGGAGACTCCGAGCAACTCACAGAACTGCGCCTGGGTCAGGGCGCGCTCGCGGTTCAAGCGTTCCTGAGCCGCCACCAGCGCCTGGCGTCGGTCTCGAGGGAGACGAGTCCAGACCTCTCGGGGAACCAGAGCAAGGAGCTCGCGAAGGACGGCGCTCTCGTCCTCGGGTTCGCTCTGGCGCGGCGGACGCCCGCAGCGCGTCGCCTCTTCGAGCAGCGTCTCGAATTCCGCAAGCAGGCGAGCCTTCAAGCGGCTGAGACGTTCAAGCGACGGGTCGCCTTTGCCGAGGCGATGACTGAGCGGTTCGCGAGCCCAGCTGGGATCGTGCGAGGAGGCGATAAGGGAGCACAGAAGGGCCAGCTCGCGGCTCGGCTTCGCTGTGTTCGTCTCCTGCGGTGCTCCGAGCGTCATGGAGCTGACGGGCCTTCTCTTTCTACCTCAAGTAGCCCGGGCACTTTCTCCGAAAAAAAGCCGGGCAGGCGATACATCGGCATCACCTGCCCGAGACTTTTGGCTCAGTTCTCGATACGGCCCAGACGCACCTTGTGACCGAACAAGCGCAGCTCGAGCTCTCCGTTCACCGCCACGAACCTGAGGATCTCCGCCTGTCCCGACGGCGGCGGCTCGCCGGAGATCTCCGCCTCTTCGCGCAGCGCCGCGATGCCCTGACGTTTGCGGCTCTGTGCCTCGACGAACGCCAGCACCTGCTCCCAGCGGCCGAAGAAGCGATCCGCGGGAGTCAGCCCGTCGAGAGCCAGGTGAGCACGGTGATGGTTGTAGCGCCTGACGAAGCGCTCGAGTCGTTCAAGAGCGATCTCTTCGTCCTGGAAGTGCTCGACCTCCCAGAGCTCGCGCTTGATCGTGGCGATGACCGCTTCCACCTTGCCGCGGCCCTGGGGGCGGTAGGCACGGGTGGTGTGGTGGTCGATCAGTTCGTCCTGGAGAAAGTGCCCGAGGTCTCCGGGCTTGCCCCAGGCGAGGAACGGACCGGCGCGGTCGGTGTAGAGCGCCAGGGGCTTGCCGTGAAGACGAATCGCCTCCTTGAGCATGGCGACGACGTCCTGGCTCGTGGGGTTCACCAGGAGTCCCCAGCCGACGATGTAGCGGCTGAAGTCGTCGAGGATGACGCCGAGTGCGCGGCGACCTTCGGGCAGCCGGACCTCGGTGAAGTCGATCTGCCAGAGGGCGTTTCGGTACGGGGCTTCCCAGCTACGGGGAAGCTCCGGTTCCTTCGGCCGGGCGCCACGATGTTCCAACTCGTAGCCGTTGTCCCTGAGGACCCGGGCGATGGCTCGCAGGGCCACACGCCAGCCCTTGAAACGCTTCAGCTGGGCGCGAATCTGCGCCGGTCCCATCGACGCGTACCGTTTCTTGAGCTCGAGGATGGCCGCCACCTCGGGCTGGGAGAGTCCGGCGCCGGGATCCTTCGGAGCCGTCGGGGCCGCGGTACCGGTGCCGGCGGGCGAGTCGTCCGAAGCCTTGGCGTCAGGCTCGGGCGCACGGAGCTGCTCAGCGTCGGCGCAGTGCTGCGTCGCGCCGGCGTCCTCGCACGAGGCGCCGTTGTCGGCGGGCACGGTCGCCTCGCCCGCCGTGTGCGGACAGAGGTCCTTCTCGGCAGCGCGAAGCCACAACCTGAGGGCCTCGGTCGTGCAGCCGATTTCCTCGGCGACTTTCTTGCGCGACATGCCGCGCAGGACGAGGCTGAAGGCGCGCTGTCGATCCTCCTCGGAGAACCGCGCCGGTCGGCGGGAGCCGGACGGGCGCTTGTTGCGGGCTGCTGCCTTGCTTGAGGTGGTAGAGGAAGACTTGCGACTCTTTCGAGCCATGAGAGACTCCTTGCCGCAGAAGCGGCGTTGAAGCCTCTGTTCCGTGAGTTACCGGCTTGCGGTGTTTCCGCCCCAGATAACGGCAGGAAGTTGGGGAGTACGACACGTAGGTGAGCGGCTTGCAGGCGACGGCACCTTCGAGTAGGCGGTAGAACAGTAGGCCAGGTCGGCGGGAGTGTCGGCGGTTGAACCGGAATGTAAACTCTTCCAGATACGCCTGCAAGTGTTCAGGGCTGACCGAGCCTTGGTGGGTGCCCAGCAGCCAGCGTTTGAGCAACGAGGCTACCCGGTGCACGGCCGGCAACTCTTCGTGGGCTTTGCTTTCGGAGGCGGACAGGTTGATGGCCTTGTGCTTGTAGTCGCCACCGCGGCCAAGGCCGACGTAGCTTGGCCACCCATCGGTGACGACGACCGAGCCTGGCTCAACGTTTTCACGCACGAATCCCTGCAACGACTCGGCACCGGCATCCGGGACGACGCGTAGCCGGCAACGGCCGTATCCCTTGGGGGTCTTGAGTTCCACGGCCACGGCAACAAGGGTCTTGCCCAAAGCTCCACGCCCAGGCGGCCCCTCTTGCTCACCGCCAACCAGCGTTTCATCCACCTCGACCTCTCCGGATAAAGAAGTTCGGTCGGCGCGCACCATCGCCTTCCGAAAGCGGTGCAACATGTGCCATGCCGTCTGGGTGCTACCAAGGCGAAACTCCCGTTTCAAGCCGAGCGCCGAGATGCCGTTCTTCTGGTTGGTCATGTGCCAGCCCGCGGCGAACCACAAGGTGAGTGGCGTGCGAGTCTTGTCGAAGATCGTCCCTGCTGTCTGCGTTATGATTCTTCCACAACCGGCACAGTCCCAATTGCCGTTGGCACGCCGCCATCCTGAGGTCGAAGAGCAGCGCGGACACTGGAAGCCGTTGGGCCACCGCAGCCAGTCCAGATAGTCCCGGCAGTCGTCGTCATTGTCGAACCAGGCAACGAATTCCTCCCAACTTCTCGGGTAGTGCACTCCTGACCGTAAGCTCAGCATGCCTACAGTCTACGCGAACCGTAGCTGACTGGAAACCCCCCTTTCGCGAATTTCGCGATTATTCCCGGATTCGGTGTCATGAAATCGCCAGTTTCGTACATCTTGGATATAGGGGGGCGTGTACAGGAAAAAGAAAGAAGCCTGAGTTGTTCGGCGCGTCTCAGGCGCCAACTGCCTTAGGAAGTTAGAGAGACCTCCAAAGAGCCGAGGTCGTGATGTTCGAGGTCGCGCGTCCTATACTTTGGCCGCGGGGAGTTACGGGTGGAG
>JBHHXQ010000286.1:0-4829 GCA_046757105.1 Candidatus Krumholzibacteriia bacterium | reverse complement strand
CGCGCGAACCCGACCGTCCCGCTCGCGCGTTGGCTCGAGGCGCTGCCGCCGCCGGAAGATGCGTTCACCCGCAGGTCAGCCGCTTCGGGCGCGCTGCCGGGGCAGCGGCGAGATCCGGCGAATCTGCACCGAGATCCTTGAGCATGACGAGGGCGTCCTCGCCGTTGTCGGCATAGTAGGCCTTGCGGATGGCGATCTTCCGGAAGCCCAGCGCTTCGTACAGCTGGATGGCGGCACTATTGTGGAAGCGCACCTCGAGGGTTGCGATCGACAGGCCGCGCGCCAGCGCTCTCTCGAAGACCTCGTGCATCAGCCGCCGGGCGATTCCACGTCTGCGGACCTTCGCGTGCACGGCCAGATTGACGATGTGGACCTCGTCGGCGACGAACCAGCACAGCACGTAGCCCAAGACCATGTCGCCGGCCACGGCCACGAGCGGTTCCGACGCATCCCTGTGCTGCTGGAGCTCCTGCAGGAACATCTCGCGCGTCCACGGCGCCGAGAACGCGCACTCGATGGCCAGGACCTGATCGAGGTCACGACGTTCCATACCCCGGATCGACAGGTCCCCAGTCGCCTCGGGAATCCGGGACGCTGCGCTGTCTGCGGATTTCGGCATCGGACCTTCTCAGGTATTCGGGTTCCAACTGCTCGGGTGCGTAGCTGGGGCATCCCCCGGCGCGCGCCAGGTCCAGGAGTGCCCGCACGACCGTTTCACGGCCCGCGCGCGCCAAGCATTCGGCCCGGACGCCGGCGGTCACGAAGAAGCCGCGCACCAGGTCGACGCCGGACCCGACGAGGAGCAGCCGGCCCTCGGCGCTCCGAGGGCGGCCCCGGTGCGCTCGCACACCGGCACGTCCCGTACCGCCGCGCACGCCCGCCGCCAGCTTGCCAGCCGCCTCCTCGGCCGAGGCGCAGAACGGCGCCACCTGCTCCCTGGGCAGGTCGCCGCGCGCATCGTAGAGCGCCGCATACACCTCGCCCCGGCGCGCATCCAGGACGACCCCGACCGGCGAGTCGCTGCCGAGATGGGCGGTGGCCTCGGCCTTCAGGCTGTCGCAGGCCAGCACCGTCCAACCGCGTGCCGCAGCCAACCCCTGCGCGGTCGCCAACCCGATCCGGATCCCGGTGAAGCTCCCCGGGCCCGTCGTCACCACGAGCCCCCGGAGATCCTGGAGCCCGACTCCGAGTCGCGCCAGAACACCGCGCACCGCACCGAGCACGGACCTCGCGTGCTGGCCACCGGGATCGAGGACCTCGAACCCGAGCCGTTCGCCGCACGACACGGCAACCGCGCCCACCGCGTCACTCGTGTGCAGCGCCAGCAGATCGCCCGGCACCGTCGCACCCCGGACGGGCCTGCTGCGCCGCGCCCCAGCACTCACGTTGCGTCCCCGAAATCGAGACCGCGGATCTCGATGTGCCGCACGCCATCGAGATCCAGCCGCATGTCGACGCGGATGGCGCCGCGAGGTGGGCCGGTGCGATCCCCCCACTCCACGAGGCTGACGGCACGAGGATCTTCGGGCTCCAGAAAACCCATCTCCTCGAGCTCCCGCTCACCCATCACGCGGTACAGATCGTAGTGGACGAGCGGCAGCCGTCCTTCGTAGTGCACCGCGAGCGTGAAGGAAGGCGACACGATGTCACCCTGCACGTCCAGGCCGCGCCCCACACCCTTGGCGAACTGCGTCTTGCCGACGCCCAGATCGCCACACAGGAGGACGACTTCACCCCCGCGCATGCGCCTCCCGAAGCGCTCGCCGAGAGCCCGCGTCTCCTCCTCCGAACGACTGGTCCAGGTGCTGGCCACTGCGACTCCGTCGCGCCGCGTGCTGCATCGCCTCCCGCGGCCGCCACGCGAGCGCACCGCCGGCAACCGCCCGAGCCGCAGGTCAACCGCGCGGCACCAGGCGTGCGATCGGCAGGATCAGCTCCTCGAGCGAGATGCCGCCATGCTGGAAGCTGCCCTGAAACTGCTTCTCGTACTGCCGGTACTTCGTCGGGTAGACGAAGTAGTAGTTCTCCTTGGCGATGATGTAGTTCTCGGTGCTGCGCAGCTTCGGCAGCATGAACTCCTCGGGTTCCACCATCTTGAAGGCGCCCTTGTCGTCGTACCCCAGGTTTTCGCCGTACTTGTATCGCACGTTGGTCGAGGTATCGCGGTTTCCCGTCGCGACCGTGGGCCGGCGCCCGAGCACGGCCCCGTGATCGGTGGTCACGAACACCTCGATGCCACGCGAGGCCATCTTCTTGAGCATCTCGAAGAGTGCCGAGTGCTCGAACCAGCTGCGTGCGAGCGTGCGGAAGGCCGCCTCGTCCGGCACGATCTCCTGCAGGATCGACGACTCGCTCCGGCCGTGCGCCAGGATGTCGATGAAGTTGAACACCAGCGCGAACAGGTCCACATCGGCCTTCTGCCGGATGGCGCGCTGCAGCTCGGCGGCCTGGTCGGCATTGAACACCTTGGCGTACTGCAACTTGAGATGCGGCGCTGCACCGAGCCGCTTGAGCTGCAGCTCCAACAGCTCGCGCTCGAAGCGATTCAGGCTGCGCTCTCCCCGGTTCGTGTCCCAGTACTCCGGGTGCTTCTCGCGGATCTCGAGCGGTAAGAGGCCGGCGAACAGAGCATTGCGTGCATACGGAGTCGCAGAGGGCAGAATGGAGAAGTAGTGCTTGCGCTCCACGCGGAAGTACGGATCCAGAAGCGGCTCCATGATGATCCATTGGTCGAGCCGCAAGCAGTCGATCACGATGAACGCGGTCTTCTTGCCCTGCTGCAACGCCGGGAAGACGTGCTTCCTGAAGACGTCCGGTGACAAGTCGGGACCGTTGCGCTTCTGGACCCAATCGCGGTAGCCCTTGATCACGAAGCGCGAGAATTCGTAGCTGGCCGCTCTCTTCTGGTCTTCGTGCGTCTCGGCCAGACCCGTCTCGCGGTAGCGATCGAGCTGGATGTCCCAGGCGATCATCCGCAGGTAGGTGTCGATCCAACCGTCGTGATCGAGCTGGTCGAAACGGGCCGGATCGAGCTCGCTGAACTGGGACACGTAGTCGCGCGCCACCTGGGTTTCGGTGATCTTGTGCCGATCCAGGATGCGCCGGATGGCGGCGAGGATCTGGGTGGGGTTGACGGGTTTGAGCAGGTAGTCGTCGGCGCGGCGCCCGATCGCCTGGTCCATCACCTGCTCTTCTTCGTTCTTGGTCACCATCACGATCGGGATGTTGGCATTGATGTGGCGGATCTCCTGCAGCGTCTGGAGCCCGTCCTTCCCGGGCATCATCTCGTCGAGGAGCACCAAGTCGAAGTTCCGATCGCGGATCATGCTCACCGCGTCGTCCCCGTTGGACACGGGCGTCACCGTGTAGCCCCTCTGTTCCAGGAACTTCAGGTGCGGCTTGAGCATCTCGATCTCGTCGTCCACCCAGAGGATGGAATGTGCTTCCGCCATGCTCGCTCCTCCGGCTCCCGGGCTCGGCCACAACTTCATGATAGTCCAGGGACCTTGCCGCGCCAATGGCCCCCGGCTGTCCACGCCGCCCCGACACGAGAGCCGATCGGGAATCGCGGATTCTCGGGGCGGATCACCGGGCGTCCTCCGGCCCCCCCATCTCGAGCTGGGCCATCCGCTGCAGCTCGACCGCGTACTCCATGGGAAGCTGGCGCGCGAACGGCTCGATGAAGCCGTTCACGAGCGCCAGACGTGCTTCCGCCTCGGGGATTCCACGGCTCATGAGATAGAAGATCTGCTCGACGTCCGGACCTCCGCGGCGCGTTTCGTGCTCGACCCGGGCGTCGGGTGCGCCGATCTCGAGCTGCGGCTCGTTCTCGACGTTCGACTCCGCGTCCAGGAGAAGCGCCGCGCCGCGTACTCTCGCCCGGCAGCCGCGCGCGTGCGGCTCCACCTCGACCCTCCCACCCGTGCGGGCGCACCCGCCCGATCGAACCAGCGTCCTCGTGACCATGCTGGACTCGGTTCCGGAAGCCGCGTGCACCACCGACACGCCGGCATCGAGGGTCTGCCCCCGGCCAGCGAACGTCACCGTGTGTACGCGCCCCGCCGCGCCTTCTCCCGCCAGACGCACGCACGGGTTCTTGAGGGTCAGCCCCGAACCGATGTTGCAGTCCAACCACTCCACACGAGCCCGGGCGTGCGCGACGGTCCCCGCGCTCACCAGGTTGATCACGTTCCGCGGCCAGTTCTGGATGGTCGCGAAACAGACGCTCGCACCTGGCAGCGCGACGATCTCCACCACCGCCGCGTGCACCGCGCCGGACGCACGGGCGGAGCGGCACACCCCTCGATGTAACGCACGGAGGCTCCTGCATCGGCAACGATCAGCGTGCGATCGAAGCGGCCGGTGTCCCCGGCATCGAGGCCGAAGTACGCCTGCAGGGGGATCTCGACCTCGGTGTCCGGCGGCACGTAGATGAACGAGCCGCCCGACCACACTGCGGCGTTCAGGCCGGCGAACTTGCCGTCGGTGTGCCGGACGACGGTCGCGAAGTGCCTGCGGACGAGCTCCTCGTGCTCGCGCAACGCTTCGTCCATGCCGGCGAGCACCACACCCCGCTTCTGCAGGCGCTCGCGCAGCGCCCGGAACGCCACGGCAGAGTCGTGCTGCGCGGCGGTGCTCGCGAAACGGCGCCGCGTGGAGGCGCTTGCGGTGCCGGGCCGGGCAACGGAGCGCTGCGCTTGCCGTGCCCCCGACACGAGATGCCGGAATGCATCGAAATCGAGCCTCCCGAGGAGCCCGGCATGCGGCGGCATCGGCTGCGCATGGAAGGTGTCGAGCGCCTGGTGCCGCAGCGAACACATCCACTCCGG
>JBHHXQ010000285.1:0-4863 GCA_046757105.1 Candidatus Krumholzibacteriia bacterium | reverse complement strand
GGTGCTCACCGGCGACACGGTGGGCGCCCGTGAGGGACTCGACCACGGGGTCGAGCCGGCACTCCTGACCGTGCAACGTGAAGACGAGCGCGCCGGGCGAGAGCAACGTGTCCACGGCTCCGAACACGTTGGCAAGCGGGATCTTCCTGGGCGGATCGTACGGCTCGAAGCGCGCCGTGACCCGATAGGCTTCGTCGATCGGGAACACGTCGATGTCGTGGAACTCCTTGCGGATCTTGCTGTTGGGGTCGCGCACCCGGATGGCCCATAGGCCGGCGCGTTCGATGAGGTAGAAGCTCAGATCGCCGAGTGTGAAGACGCTCGGCTTCCCCTCCGTGTCGGAGACCATGCGCATCTCCTCGACCGGCTTCCCGTCGTGCAAGAGCCGTGTCCCGGGGTACGCGCGCACCGTCGTCACACCGTTCTCGTGCACGAACACGCCAGCCCGAGCCGGTGCGGAGTGCGCGGCAAACACGAGCTTGTTCGCCGGATCGCTGCCGAAGGTGCTCTCGCCCGCCTCGAGCCAGAAGAGCCCGGTCAGCGTCAGATAGCCCGTGTCCGAGGTGAGCCTCGCGATGCGCCTCTCGCGCCAGGCGCGGATCTCATCTTGGTAGGCGGTGCTGGCCTTCTCGGCCACGCCGCCGCGCCCCTCGCCCTGCAGAACGCCCCTGCTCAGGAGCGCCACAATCAGGAACGCCAGGACTCCACGCATGTCGTGTCACTCCCCATCTCCGGAATCGGAAAGCACCTGCGCCGTGGCCGACCCCACTCTTTTCGGACGCATGCGGCGAGCAATGCGACGACTTCGTTGGCCCCTTGCCCGAGGCTCGAAGCTCATGGAGTCGAGCGGCGCAGCTGGCCGCGCAAGGGGTCGACGACCCGATTCACGCTGAACTCTCCCCGTCGCGTCCCAGTGCCGAAGAACGGCCGGGACGCAGATAGCGCCAGCGGCTGCCGCGAACCTCGGCGAGCAAGCCCTCCGGAACGGACTCCCCGATCTCGTCGCGGGTGAACGGAAGGAGATCCAGGCCCACCGGGAAGGCGTCGGGAAGATACTCCGGTATCCGGTCCCGGAACGCCTTGTTCGATTGCGCCAGCACGATCAGCGCGTCGAGATCGCTTCCCGGGGCGTAGGTGCCACGGGCGAACGAACCGAAGACGACGATCTCCTCGATCTCGGGATGATCGCCGAGCAGCCTGTGCGCCCAGGCGTCGGTAGCTCGACGCACGGCCTCGCTATCGATCGATTTGACCTCGACAGAATCCAAGGATCTCCTCCGCGAGAGCAATGGCGCGCTCTGCCTCGGCGCGGGTGTAGAAATCGACAGGGGCCCCTTGCTCGAAGCCGTTCGGGTAGCGAGTCGGAATGTAGTGCTTGTCGAGCTCCTTGGCCTTGTCGACCAGCGCTGGTTCGGGGCGCTCGGCTTCGGGCAGGTTTCCGAGCAGGATGCTCAGCGTGTGTCCACAGGCGTCCAGGTGCAACCGCTGGAAGACTGCCTTGATGGCCTTCTCCGCCGCCTGATGGGAGGCGAAAGCGGCCCAATCGAAGTCACCCGAATCCCGGGCGTTCTCCGCATGGGTGAGATCCGCCTCGGCCTGTCTGAACCAATCTCGAGAACGTTCCGGCATCTCGCCGCCTCTCAGTCCGGCCGTGCCCGGCGGGACGTCAGGTTATCACGGAAGTCATCGGGTGTGTCGCATTTCAAAGAGCCTCGGAGTCCACGCCCCCATCACCCGATCGCCGGGTCGCGCCTCATCCAACGGACCCATGGGTGCTGCCTCAGGACAGCAGTCGCGCCACGTCGCGGGCGAAGTAGGTCAGGATGATGTCGGCGCCCGCGCGGTGGAAGGCGGTCATCAGCTCGAGGATGATCCGGTCCTCGTCGATCCAGCCGTTGCGGGCGGCCGCCTTGATCATCGAATACTCGCCGCTCACGTTGTAGGTGGCGATCGGCACCTCGACCGTCTCGCGGGCCATGCGGATGATGTCCAGGTACGCGAAGCCCGGCTTCACCATGACGATGTCGGCGCCCTCCTCGATGTCGATGGCGATCTCGCGCAGCGCCTCGCGGCCGTTCGCCGGGTCCATCTGGTAGCCGCGCCGGTCGCCGAACTGCGGCGCCGACTCGGCCGCGTCGCGGAACGGCCCATAGAAGGCGGAGGCGAACTTGGCGGCGTAGGACATGATCGGCGTGTGCGGGAAGCCGGCTTCGTCCAGACCACGACGGATGGCGGCCACGCGCCCGTCCATCATGTCGGAGGGAGCGACGCCGTCGGCGCCGGCGCGCGTGTAGGCCACGGCCGCCTCCATGAGCAACGGCAGCGTCGCATCGGGAACGGCCTCCTTCACGGCCTCGATGGCACGCGGCACGATGCCACCGGGCGCATAACCCTCGCTCCCCACGGCGTCCTTCCCGGCGGGAATCCCGAAGAACAGGACGGACGGAATGCCCAGATCGTACGTGCGCTTGCACTCCTCGACCAGGACGTCGATGCTCATCTGGGCGCACCCCGGCATCGACACCACGTCGCGGCGCACGTTGTCTCCTGGGCAGACGAAGAGCGGCTCGATCAGTGCATCGAGCGAGGGACGTGTCTCGCGAGTCATGCGACGGAGTCCTGGCGTGCGTCGAAGACGCCGTAGTCGTTCGGCTGGAAACGGCATCGAATCCTCCACATCTACGTGTCCGGCACCGCGCCTGGCATTCGCTCTCGGGGCTGGTGCTCGGCGTCGCGCCCGGTGTCCGGCGCCGTGACACCGCACGCCCGAGCGGATTCCCCGGAGCGGAGCACCGGATCGGGTCGCTGCTTCAGGCTTGCGTCTTCCGGCCGACCTCGACCGCCTTGCGGGCCATGCAGGCGAGGCTGCGCCCCCCGGCCTCCACGGCCTGCAGTCCGAGCCCGTGCACCGCCTTCGCGGTTGTCGGCCCGATCACGACGATGGGGGTGGCGCGGAGACGCTCGATGACTCCGGCGGCCTCCGCGAGCTCCGCCAGGGCCCGCGCCGCCGAAGGGCTCGCGCAGGTTGCTACCGCGTCGTCCTCGAGAGCCTCGACCAGGCGGCTCTCGAGCTCCGCCTTCTTCTGCGGATCCCGCGCCCAGGTGGATTCCGTCGTGTAGACGGAAACGACGTCCACCTGCGCACCCGACTGCCGCATGCCCTCGGGAAACGTGGGCTCGGCAATCGCCGAGCACGGAAAGAGAATGCGCGCTCCCACGACGTCGCGGGCGGACAGGCACTCGACCAGACCCCGTGCGCTGCGGTCGTCGGAAACGCACTCCGGCATCCACCCCCGGGCCTGCAGCTCATGAGCCGTGCGGTCGCCGACCGCGGCCGACGGCACCTCGGGCGGCCAGTCCCAGCCCAGCCTCTCCGCTTCGGCGACCAGGCCCTGCAGCGCCCGTACGCTGGTGAAGGCCACCCAATCGTAGTCGGCCAGCCTGCGCCCACCCGGAATCTCGAACGGCAGCCAGCGCGTGACGAGAAGCGACAGTCCGACCGGCTTGCCGCCGGCGAGCACAACGGCGTCCTCGACCGGTCGTGGATCCTCCCGGGTCACCAAGACCCGCACCGCTCTTTCGTCGCGTGTCGTGGACATGAGCCATCCCCAGGGCATCGTCCCGAACCTGCACTCTAGACGGCGCCGGAATCAGCTGCAAGGCGTGAGGTCTCAGCGAGCCCGCCCGGCCTGCAGGACGGCATCGCCCGCGAGTCCGCGGCGGACGGCGTCCTCGAGGCAGGCCGCCGCGAGCGCGTGGCCCGCGGCGTTCGGGTGCGCGTCGTGCTCGAAGAAGAGCGGCTGTTGCGCGTGCATCTCCTGGAACTCCACGAGCGGGTACACGAACGGGAACCCGCGCCGTTCGGAGAGGCGCTGCAGGCGCTCGTAGGGAGCACGCAGGTCGAACCACTCCGGATCGAACCCGTGGTGCTGCAGCTCTTCCATCCGCGCTCGTGCATCCACCTCGACCTTCTGAGGGAAGGCGAAGAGGATGAAAGGAATCCCGCGGGCCCTGCACGAGTCCCACGCCGTTTCGATGAGCGCTTCCGTCACGCGAAAGGCGTTCTCGAAGCGCGGCGAGTAGGGTACGCCGAAGACGGTCCAATGCGACGTGTCGGACTCGAGGTCCTCCGGGTAGTACGGCACCGCGGTGGAGGGGCTCGGCCTGGGGTGGAATCGCGCCTGCAACATCCGGACGTGGCGACCGATGTAGTGCAGGAGACGGCTGCGCTTGAGAAGACGTTGCAGCTTTCGGCCGCTCGAAGGCTGCGGGCGCGCTGCGGACGGCTCGAGGACGAGCTGACCGTCCTGCAGCACGAAGCGCGGCTTCGGCGCGGCGCCCAGGAACTCGTGGGACAGCATGTTGTTGATGACGTCGTTCATCAAGCACATGCCGAGGACGACGGCGTCCGGCTTCAGATCGAATCCCTCATGGCACAGGTAGAGGAACTCCTGGTCGGTCCCCCAGCCGCCGACGCCCGCGTTCAGCACCTCGACTCCGGGCCCGAGCCTGGCGTCGAGCTGATCGCTGCAGCGCTCGCCGACCTCGACACCGGTTCCGAAGGTCATCGAGTCACCGATGAAGAGCACCCGACGCGCGTCGGAACGCGCCTCCACGGAGCGGTCGGGATCGCGGAACCCCAGCGAGTTCACCCGGATGCGGTAGTCGAGGCCCCGGTCGGTGTCGACGCTGTGGAGGCTGGTGCCGGCCCGCAGAGCCCACCCGTAGACCGGGTCCACGCGGATGACCGGCTGCTGGCCGCCTGGCTGCCAGAGCAGTCGCGCCATCGCCTCGGCCGCCATGAACGCGAAGGCCGTCGATGTGATGGCGAGAAGTGTGTCCCTCTGCCACTCGCGTAGCTTC
>JBHHXQ010000284.1:0-4894 GCA_046757105.1 Candidatus Krumholzibacteriia bacterium | reverse complement strand
GAGGCCCAGCAGCGCCGCGTCGTCCTCCCTCATGAGATCCACCATGCGCTGCAGAACACGCTTCACCTCGTGCAGCGGGACTGGACGGCCCCGCACCAGTGCCTCGCAGAGCTCCTCGTGGAGGCGCACCGCGCGCAGGTACAGCCGCTGGGCGATGGCGCGATGCAGCGACATCCCGACGGCCGCGGGAGGCCTGCATGCCGACTCGTGCTCCAGGGGGACGACGTGCACGACGTCGGCCCGGCGCAGGCGCCCGGGGACGTCGGGCAGCGGGTCGCCCGGCAACCCGGCCCGGCCGAGGACCTCGAGGGCGGCGTGCAGCTCCCCCACGCCGAGGCCCGGCTCGATCCGCAACCCATCGAGACCTCGGTGGCGCAGGGCTCGCGACAGACGGCGCGCGAACATCCGATCGTCGTCCCCGCCCGGAGTGCGCTCGCCGTTCAGGAGCAGGAACTGACCCGCGCAGCGCAGCTCCAGCGCACCCTGCTCCGCCAGCAATCGGCTCAAGCCCGCGTGCAGCATGGCGACGAGATGCGGAACCACGTCACTCCGTGCCCTGCAGAGTGCGATGCCCGCCTGGAGGCCACGAACAACGATCGTGTCGAGCTCGTGAAAGCGCCTCTCAGACATCGCCGTCCGCCTCCCAGGCCATCTCCCCCTGCAGGCGTTGCCCGCCTGCGCCATGTGCCGGCATGGGAGAACCTGCCTGCATTCCATTGCGCATCGCATTCAAAGCACGCTGGCAGGCGTCGCGCAGGCGCGCTTCGCGCGACTTCGCGTGCTTCTCCAGAAGCCGTAACGCCTGGGCACTGCGGGTCTCGCCCAGGGCGATGGCGGCGCCTCGGCGGAGCTCGGCCTTCCAGCCCCGACCCAGCAGCTGCCTCTGCTCCAGAAGCTCCACGAGCTCGTCGAGGGTCGCGTCGTCGGCGAGCCGGCCGTAGGTGCGGAAGAAGTCGTCGCGCTCCTCCACGGCGCGCGAACGGAACTCCCGATCGTCCAGCAGGATCTGGCGCAGCCGCGAGAGCGTGCGCGGATCGTCGCGGGCGGCCAGCGACCAGACTGCGGTCTGCCGCACGCGTTGATCGCCGTCGGACAGCAGGTCGCAGAGAATCGCCGCGGAGCCCGGGTGGTCAACCCGCCCGAGAGCGCGGGCGACCTCCACGCGCACGCGCGAATCAGGGTGTCGCACCCACCGGCGCAGGTGCGGAAGGATCCGGGCACCACCGATGCGGCCTAGCACGTAGGCCATGTTGCGCGCCACGAACCAGGGCTGGCCCTCCGCACGGCGCGCCAGCGTGGCCGGTTCCCCGGAGCCCACCACCGCCAGCACGCGGCACACCAGCTTGCGCGTCTTCATGCTCTCGAGAGTGCCCAACAGCGTGCACAGCGGGTCGACGGCTCGATCACCGAGTGCGACGAGGATCTCCCGCGCGACCTGCACCTTCGCCGGGCCGGGTTCGTCGAGGACCGTGCCGAGCAGGAGCACGTTGCTCTGGGCGCAGATGCGTTCGGAGACGACCTGCAGGACGAGGTCGAAGCCAGCCTGCCCCGATCCGGTCCGCAGCCAGCGCAGGAGGTCGCGCGCCACCTCGAGCCGTCTCTCGCGCAGCAGAATCTCGAAAACCCGACCGAGGAGATCGAGAGCGGCGCTCCGCATTCCTGGGTCGCGCTCCGCGAGCTGCACACCCACGAGCTGGCGTGCAATACGTCGGAGGGCTTCGTCCGCGCTCGACAGCCTGAGCTCTCGACACCTGGCTTCGTCTTCGGCGGTCTTGTCCAGGAGCCGCCGGAGATGTGCCGGAAGGTGGTCGACGTCGAGCACGGGGAAGTCCTCGAGGGCCGAGGCCGCGGAGAAGGTGAGATCGAACGACTCGTCCGCAACGAGCTCGTCGGCCCGCTCGACCGGCCGGTTGGTGAGATCGAAAGGCGACGGTTCACCGGGGTGCGGAACCGGGAAGTCGTCGCTGCAGCGGAAGCCGATGTGCTCGAGGTCGGCTTCCCAGAGCAGCGTCGCGGCCGAGTCGGCACCCACGATGCCCCGCGGGCTCCGGCCCAGGGCTTCGGCGAAGCGCTCGAGCTCCTCGTGCGTGACGCCTTCCTTGAGGACGATCTCCACGACGTCCGCCGACAGCAGCAGGTCCAGGAGCAATGGCTCGTGCGCATCGTCCGGGAGCACTTCGGAGCCCTCGAAGAGAAGCGCATGCCTCGCCACGCGTAGACGCAGGAAACGGTGCTCGGCGAGATGCGCGAGCAGCTCGAACTCGAGCTCTTCGAACAAGCGCTCGGGTGCCCGGAGGGATGCACCCGGACGTCTGGCCTGCACGACCTTGTCCAGCAGGATCGCGATGCGCTCGACACGGCTGCGCCTGTCGCCTGGATCCTTGCCAGTGCGTGGCTGCTGCCTGGCCGACCAGACGACCTGGGGAACGGCTTCAGCGCCGCCGTCTCCGACGACGCCGGGATGCAGGTCTGCCATGCGACCTCCCCGGTGGATGCAGCCCCTCTTGCGTCCCGGTGCGCGCCCGCGCGCCGCGGCGCCCGGCCTGCGGCGGCGCCCTGCCAGTCCGGTCCGAACCTGCCCGGGAGGCGCCGAGGCCGGTTTGCCTGGAAGCGCGCGTGGAACGCTGCAAGGCGGGTGCCATGCGCAACCATGCACCGTTGCACGGAACCAGAAGCCGGCGCGGGGCGTTCGCGGGGATGGCCCTTTGGGGTGGATCCCCGCCGGAACCGGGTGCTGCGATCGGGCCCGCCGAGCGGTGAACCACGAGTCCAAGTACCGGGTCGGAGGTCTCGCGCCCGCGCAACCTGGATCCTGAGCATCAGGAGCGCCTACCTCGTCGTGGCACCGCTCGTTTCTTCTCGCCGCACCGGCGCCCGGCGGGTGTCGGCGGGCCATCCCGCTCCGCACACGGGACATCGCATGACCCCTCGCGCATCTCCTCGAGAGCGTGGCGATGGGCTGCGGGCACGGGATCCGGAAGGGCTTCAGCGCCAGCTCGGTGGTTCTCCCGTCTAGATCGTCGAAGCCAGGCGGTCCGCGTCTCGCAGCCTGTCTTCCGGAACACCCAGCTGGAGCAGGGCCTCCCGGAGTCGGGCCAAGCGCTGCGGGTCGTGGTTGTGGTTGAAGTAGAAGAGCTGGAAGTGGAGGTAGTCGTCGAGGAGACGGCGCCTGTTCTGCTCCGCGATCCTGCCGACGTAGTCGTCCAGGAAGGTCGGGAAGTCGACGAAGGAGATCCCCGGGCGCCCCTTGAGGCTGTCCATGAGCTGGCGGTCGTAGAGGATGATCTCGCCGTAGAGATCCGCGAAGCGAATCTGCTCGTGGAGGCGCAATCCCACCGTCCACCCATAACGCAACCTGAAGTGGATGTTCCTGCGCAGGAGGTGCTCGAGTGAGGCTGCTTTCTCGTGGCCGGGCCGCCCGCGTCCCTGGAGCGGCATGCGGGCGATCTCCACGTCCGTGAGACCATGCGGCTCGAGCGCGTACGACAGGCGCCCGAAGTAGGCGACCGCATCCTGTCCGGACAGCAGTCCGACGCGCGCGGGGGTGCCGCGCAGGGAAGCGCCGAGGATCTCGCCCTGGCGGCGCAGCTCGCTCACGAGGTCGGACGTGTAGTAGTTGGCCTCGTTGACGATGCCGTGAGTGCGCTCGCGGCCGGCGAAAGTGCGGTCGCGGGGGACGCGCCCGTACAGCGTGCACCCCACGAGGATCACGGCGCTGCCCACCTCGACCCAGCGGCGCCCGGTGCTTCGCAGCACGTCCTCCAGGACGAGGTACATCAGTGGCGTCGCGGGAATGAAGAAGCGCGCGAACATGAAGTCTCCGCCCAGACGCGTCACGTAGAGGATCGTGAGCATGACCTGGGCTCCGGCGAGCAGCGATGCGTCCATGGCGGGGCCGGACGAGGAGCCTGGTCCTCGACGGAAGCTCAGGAACCAGCTGCACGGAATCGCCACGATGCTCGGCAGAAGGACCAGGTACGTCGTGAAGTAGAGCCGGGTGTAGTGCCAGCCTTGGCTCCAGTAGGAGCGTCCCGCCGACTTCGCGTAGTACGTGTTCGGCAGCAGATCGCCGTAGTAGAGAACGCGGAACACGAGGACCGGCGCCACGAGGGCGAGCCAGACGCCAGCGAAGAGCATCGCGGGACGCGGACCGCGCCAGCGCCACACGATGTACAGCCCGGCGGCCGCCGTGTACAGCACACCCTCCGGGCGCACGAGCGTGGCCAGCGCATACAGAGCGGCGGCCTGCCCGACGCGCTGGCGCGGGCCCGTCACCACCAGCAACCCGAGCAGGAGCAAGAGTCCGAAGACCGAGGTCTCGAGTCCGCTGCTCGCGTAGATCTGCGCATCCTTGTGGAGCGCTACACACCAGGCTGCAATCGGCAGTCCCAGCCAACCGGCATGCCCGCGCCGCAGCGAACGGCGGAAGAGCACGACCACGACGGCAACGAACGACACGATCGGCAGGTAGCGCCCCGCTGCGACGAGATCGAGTCCCAACCGGTTCACGGCAGCGAGGACGATCACCCACAGAAAGTGTGTGAAGCCCTCCACGCGCTCGCCGGCGTTGTAGACCAGGCCTTCACCGTGCAGGAGATTGTCGACGTAGCGGAACGAGATGAAGATGTCGTCACAGACCCAGGCGCTGCGCAAGGCCTCGACGATGCCAGCCACCAGCGGCAACGCCGCGAACGCCCACACGACCGGAGAGCGGCGGGCCGCCATCGAGCGCCCCCCTTCCATGCAGACGGACCTCCGGCTGGTCGTGTGGCGGGGGGTTCCCACCGCGGCCTGAACGCGCCCGGGCGGAATCTCTACGTGACGATGGAAGCGGCCTTCTAGGGAAGCTCTGAAGTATTCGTGGACGGCGTCCTGAGCCCGCAATCCCCAGCTT
>JBHHXQ010000283.1:0-4905 GCA_046757105.1 Candidatus Krumholzibacteriia bacterium | reverse complement strand
GGAGGGTCGGGCAGCCCTGCTGCGGCGCCAGGGTTGGTCGGGTGCACGCGTTCGCGACAGGGCCGTCGACGAGATCGCCCTGGACATGGGTTTCGGTTGGTCCCCGGGTCGGCAGGGGCAGGGGGCCTTCGTGCGTCACACGCGTGGCGGAGACGGAGTGTTCTCGGAGATCTGGATCGTGTCGGACGATCGAGAGCCCCAGCTCCTGGTGCCGTCCTTCGAGACATTCGGCCCGGAAGAGTCGGCGCACGTGCGCTGAGTGGATTCGGGACCGCTCGCTCGGCTCGCTCGTTGTCGCGCCACGCGCGATCCGCAAGCCGCGCGCGAGCCAGGTGCGCCACGCCTGGCTCGCGGGCGATCAGAGCGTATAGCCGCGGCGCTGGGCGATCTCGCTGAAGAAGCGGTCGTAGAGGATCCGCCACTCGTCGGTCCCGTAGGGGATGTCGCGCTTGTAGCTCTCGATCCTCTGGATGGCCTCGGTGGAGATCTCGTCCTCGATGCGCAGGTCTTCCTCGAGGACCTGCTCGATCTGGTGCCGAAGATCGCGCTCGTACATCTTGAAGTCGATGAGGTCGTCGTCCCAGAGCCGGTTCACGATGTGGTCCGCCAGGACCGCGATCTTCTCGTGGGTCAGTCTCACGGCCTCACCTCACAGCACGATTCCGCGCTCGCGTGCCAGCTGCTGACGAATCTTCTTGCGCATCACCCAGGTGTCGACACCTTCCCGGCGCATGCGCGCCTCGTTTTGTTCGACGATCTTGTCGACCTCGTCATCCAGCCGGCGCTCGATCTCCTTCTCCTGCTGGAACTCCTGGATGATCGCGGCCTGCAGGTCGGCGGTCGAGCCGTAGACCTCGATGTCGCGGTTCTGCTCCATCCAGCGCGCGATCTTGCCGGCGAGCGATTCGATCTTGCGATCGGAGAGCTTCATGGACGCAGGATAGCGGGCGCCCCGAGGAGCGTCAATGCCACCCCGTTGCCACCCCACCGGGGGTGCGTTAGCATCGGCCGGTCCGCCGAGGTGCGTCTGCATCCACCGACCCGAGGAGAGATCGTGGAAAAGGTGAGACTGACCTCGCTCAGTCACGGCGCCGGCTGAGCCTGCAAGCTGCACCCGGAAGACCTGGCGCAGGTCCTGCGCACGCTTCCGGAGGTCGATGATCCGCGCGTCCTCGTCGGGACCTCGACGTTCGACGACGCGGCGGTGTACGCCCTCGACGACGACACCGCCCTGGTGCAGACGCTCGACTTCTTCACGCCCCTCGTCGACGACCCGTACGGGTTCGGACAGGTGGCGGCCGCCAACGCGCTCTCGGATCTGTATGCGATGGGCGCGGACCCGCTGCTGGCGCTCAACATCGTCGGCTTTCCGGCGCAGAAGCTGCCGCTCTCCATCCTCGGGGACATCCTGCGCGGCGGCAGCGACAAGGTGCGCGAGGCCGGCATCTGCATCCTCGGCGGTCACTCGATCGACGACGCCGAGCCCAAGTACGGCCTGGTGGCGACGGGGTGCGTGCGCCGGGACCAGATCGTGCGGAACGTCGGCGCCAGGCCGGGCGACGTGCTGGTGCTGACGAAACCGATCGGCACCGGCATCTTCACCACGGCGCTGATGCGCGACCTGCTGCCGGGCGAACGCGAAGCGGACATCGTGCGTCTCATGGCGACGCTGAATCGCGACGCCTCGGAGGCGATGCGCGAGGTCGGACCGCACGCCTGCACCGACGTCACCGGCTTCGGGCTGCTCGGTCACCTGCACACCATGCTGCGGGAGGGCGGCGTGTGCGCGGCGCTCGACGTGGCGAGCATCCCCTTCGTGGTCGATGTCGCGGAGCTGGCGGCACGCGGCTGCGTCCCGGGGGGCAGCAAGGCGAACCTGCGTTTCGTGTCGGAGCACGTACGCTGGGGCGACCTGCCGGAGAGCGAGCGAGCGGTGCTGAGCGACGCCCAGACCTCCGGGGGCCTGCTCGTGGCGCTGCCCGAGGAGCGCGCCGGGTCGCTGCTGGCGGCGCTGGAGCGCCGCGCAAGCCCCGCCCGCGCGATCATCGGGCGTGTCCTCGAGGCCACGCCGGACGGGCCGCCCGGCACGATCGCACTGCGAGGCAGACTGCAGCAGGCGGTCGCGTTGTGATCGAGCCGGCTGCAGCATCGGAGCTGCGTGCGGCTCTCGAGCCGATCGTGCGCCGGGCCGGCGATCACCTCCTCGACTCCTTCGAGAATCTGCGTGCCGGGGACGTCGGCCGCAAAGGCATCGTGGACCTGGTCACGCGGCTCGATCTGGAAGCGCAAGCGCTCGTGCAGGAGGGGCTCAAGAGCGCCTTTCCAGGCGAGGAGGTGCTGGCGGAGGAGGGTTGCGGGGACGCGCCCGCACAGGCCGGGCGGCGTCACCAGAGCCTGTGGCTCGTCGATCCACTGGACGGCACCACGAACTTCGCGCACGGCCTGCCCGTGTTCGCGGTGTCCGTGGCGCGCGTTCGCGGCCTGCAGCTCGAGGCAGGCATGGTGTACGCACCGTACCTGCGCGAGCTCTACTGGGCCGCCAGCGGCTGCGGAGCGCGTCTACACGGCCGCCGGCTGCGCGTGTCGAGCCGCGCAGAGCTCGATGACGCGTTGCTTGCGACCGGCTTCCCGTACGACATCCGCAGCAACCATCACAACAACCTGCGCGAGTGGACACACATGGCGGTGCGCTGCCGCGGGCTGCGGCGCTGTGGCGCCGCGGCGCTGGATCTGGCCTGGTTGGCGGCCGGGCGCTTCGACGGCTACTGGGAGTTCCGACTCAACCCGTGGGATCTGGCCGCCGGAGCGCTGCTGGTGCAGGAGGCCGGAGGACGTCTCACGGATCCCGGTGGCGGTTCGGAGTACCTCTGGAGTGGCGATGTGGTCGCCACGAACGGCATCCTGCACGAGCGTCTTCTGAACGAGCTGCGTCTGGCACGGCTGGAATAATGCCCCGGCCCCCGAGGTTCTGGGAACTCGGAGGCCGCACCTGGTGTGTGATATACTGGCGCCTCGATTGCAACTCTGCGCGTCTCCACGTGTTCCGGAGGAGGCTCATGCAGCCGAGAGACTGGATCCGCTTCGCCGCCCTGGGGATGGTGGCCCTCGGCGTGTACGGCCTGGTTTGGGCCGGCGAGTCGAAGTCTTCCGACCAGACGAAGCGAGACGTCAACAAGGTGAAGCTCGAGTGGATCGAGTACGGAGCGGCGCTGCAACGGGCCGAGGAGGAGGACAAGCACATCCTCATCGATTTCTACACGAAATGGTGCGGTTGGTGCAAAGTGATGGACCGCAGGACCTACACGGACCCGACCGTCATCCAGATGCTCAAAGACAACTTCGTGATCTCGAAAGTGAACGCGGAGTCCGCGAAGAAGTTCGAGGTGGGCGACTCGCAGATGTCCGGCCGGGATCTGGCGCGCCAGTTCGGCGTCACGTCGTTCCCGATGACCTGGTTCCTGAAACCGGACGGCACGCGGATCGCCAACATCGCCGGCTACTTCCCGCCCGAGAGATTCGTGAAAGCGCTCGAGTACGTGCAGGAACGCCAGTACGTCAAGAAGGACGAGTGATTCCATCGGGGCCGCCCCGCCCCTCGCCCCTCCCCGTCCCGATCGTCACCCTTCGGCGCCGGCCGCCGCGCCGATCTACGAGCGCTCCAGCTTCTCCAGACCGTTCATGTACGGACGCAGAGCCGGCGGGACGACGAGGCTTCCGTCGCGGAGCTGGTTGTTCTCGAGGATCGGGATGAGGATGCGTGGCGAGGCGATCACGGTGTTGTTCAGGGTGTGGCAGAAGTGCAGCTTGCCGTCGGAGCCGCGGTAGCGCATGTCGAGCCGGCGCGACTGGTAGTCGTGGAAGCGCGAGGCGCTGTGCGTCTCCGAGTAGGACTGGCGCGAGGGCATCCAGGTCTCGAGGTCGAACTTCTGGATCTGCGGGCGCCCGAGGTCGCCTCCGCAGACGTTCACCACGCGGTACGGGAGCTCCAGCATCTGCAGGATGTCTTCGGCGTTCTGCAGGATCGTCTGGTGCCAGCGTCGCGACTCCTCCTCGTCGGCGCGACAGATCACCACCTGCTCGATCTTCTGGAACTGGTGGATGCGGTAGAGACCGCGCGTGTCCTTGCCGTGGGTTCCCGCTTCGCGCCGGAAGCAGACCGACCAACCGGCGTACAGCTTCGGTAGCTCGGCTTCGTCGAGAATCTCCGAGGCGTGGTACGAGGTGAGCGGCACCTCCGAGGTGCCGATGAGCGAAACGTTGTCGCGCTCCACCCGATACGCCTGCTCCTCGCCGCCCGGATAGTAGGCCGTCCCGATCATCGCCAGCGGCCGCACCAGATGCGGCACCAGCATCGGCACGAATCCCCTCTCCTGGATGTGGTCGAGCGCCAGACGCAGAACCGCCATTTCCAGCAAGGCCCCGGCGCCCTTCAGGAAGTACGTCCGCGACCCGGCGAGCTTCGAGGCGCGCTCGAAGTCCATGATGTCCAGCTGCAGTCCCAATGCCACGTGGTCCCGGAACTCGAAGTCGAACGTCGGCGGCGTGCCCCAGCGGCGCAGCTCGACGTTCTCCGACTCGTCCTCCCCTGCGGGAACCTCGGCCGCAGGGATGTTGGGAACGTGCAGCATGAGGCGCTCGAACTCGGCTTCGTGCTGCTTGAGCTCCTGGTCCATGCGCTTGATGTCGGCCACCAGCTTCTGCATCTCCCGGATGCGTTGGGTGCGCTCGTCGCCCTGCAGCGTGGCGATCTGCTTGGAGGTGCGGTTCTGCTTCGCCTTCAGCTCGTCCGTCGTCCGGATGAGCCGGCGGCGCTCGGCATCCACGGCGAGCAGCTCGTCGACGTCGAACTCGATCCTCTTGAGCTCGACCGCGCGCCGCACTTCCTCCGGGTGCGCGCGGATGAAG
>JBHHXQ010000282.1:0-4908 GCA_046757105.1 Candidatus Krumholzibacteriia bacterium | reverse complement strand
AATGGACTCCCGGAGTCCTGAATGCGATGAGGACCGCCGTGAGCAAGCCGCGGCGCTGCCGCCGGGCGGTGCCGGCGGTGCTGCAAGCGACCCGCGCCCGTCGGGTGCGGCACGCGGCCCCGACCCGAGTGGCGCCAACGAAGCCGGCGGCCGCTGGAGGTTCCGTTGCGAGAACGCCTGAGTGCCGCGGACCTGCGGTTCGTCGCCGTCTGTCTCGGCATCATGCTCGTCTGCGGGTTCGAGGCCTGGCGCGACTTCGGACGCGCCTTTCCCGAGGCGTCGATCGAGTTTCGCGTCGATCGAGCGCAATCACGCCAGGTCGCCGAGGCGTTCCTGGAGCGGCTCGGCCACCACCTCTCCACCTTCAAGCACGCCGCGGTGTTCGGCTTCGACAACCGGGCGAAAGTTTTTCTCGAGCGCGAGCTGGGGGCGGAGCGTGCCGGTCGGATGTACGGCGGACCGGTGCGCCTCTGGCGCTGGCGCCATCGCTGGTTCAGGCCACGGGAGAAGGAGGAACTCAGGGTCGAGGTGAGCGCGGCAGGGGAGGTTGCGCGCTTCGAGCACCTGCTCCCGGAGGAGGCGGCCGGCGCCGCGCTCGCCGCGGCGAGCGCCCGACTGCTTGCCGAAACCCACCTCGAGGCCAGGGCCGGCATTTCTCTCGAGGACTTGGAGTTCATCGAAGGTTCTTCCGCGCAACGGCCGAACCGACCTTGCGGCGCGCCGGGACTTCGACGTTTCCGGTGCCACGTACCGCGTCACCGTCCAGGTGAGCGGCGACGTCGTGACGCTCTACGACGAATCCCTGCACATCCCGGACAGCTGGCAGCACGGCTATCGGCGGCTGCGCGCTCGCAACCGGGCGGCGAGCACGGTGGCCGCCGTGCTGTGGTTCATCACCGCTCTCGCCATGCTCGCGATGCTCGTGCTGCACGTCCGCGACCGCAACGTGCGCTGGGGCACCGCGGCGGCCTTCGGCTTCGCGGCCTTCGTTCTGCAGCTTCTCGCCGCGCTCAACCGGCTCGCTCTGGGGCGCTTCGACTACCCCACCGAGGACCGCTACGTCACGTTCGTGCTCTGGCAGCTGATTCTGTCGGTGCTGCTCGCCCTGGCCCAGGCCGGACTGATCTTCCTGCTCACGGCGGCCGCGGAGCCGCTCTACCGCGAGCGCTATCCGAACAAGCTGGCGCTTGCATGCATCTTCACGCGGCGCGGCATCGGCACCCGATCCTTCTTCAAGCAAGTCCTGCTGGGCATCACGCTGACCTTCTTCTTCTCGGCCTTCCAGGTGGTGTTCTACCTCGTGGCCTCGCGGTTCGGCGCCTGGGCGCCGCTCGACGTCCCCTACAGCAACATGCTGAACACCGCCTTCCCCTGGGCGGTCGTCTTGCTGGCCGGCTTCCATCCGGCGGTCTCCGAAGAGTTCGTCTCGCGCATGTTCTCGATCCCCTTCCTGAGCAAGGTGCTCGGGCGCACGCGTCTCGGAGGTCGGACGGGCGTCTGGGTGGCCGTGATTCTAGCGTCGTTCATCTGGGGATTCGCGCACTCGGACTACCCGAATCAGCCGTTCTACATCCGTGGGCTCGAGGTGGGGAGCGCGGGGCTCCTCATCGGTTTCGTCATGTTGCGCTGGGGGATCCTGGCGGCTCTCGTGTGGCACTACACGGTGGATGCCTTCTACACGGCCTATCTCCTGGTGCGCTCCGGGAGCACCTACTTCGAGATCTCGGGATGGATCGCGGCCGGTCTCATGCTGGTGCCGCTCGTGGTCTCGCTGCTTCTCTACGTCCGGCGCGGCGGCTTCGAACCCGAGGCCGGCCTCCGCAACGCCGACCAGCCGGGACCGCGAAGTGCCCCACCGCCGGCTGCGGCGCCGGCGGAGCTCGTCGCGCCACCGGAGACCGTTCCACGCCGGCGCCTGGTGTGGGCTGCCGGGGTCGCGGCCGCGTTCCTGCTCCTGTACGCGATTCCGGCGCAGGAGCCCGGCGACCGCACCGCATTTCGCCACGGCCGCGAGCGGATCGTCGAGTCGGCACGCCATCACGCCCGCCGACTCGGGGTCGAGCCGGACAGCTTCCGGATGGCCGCGGCCGTCGTCAGCCGTTTCGATCGCGACGTCGGCCGGTACGTCCTGGAGCACTCCGACATCGCGACGCTGAACGAGCTGTACGCGGGGCCGCTGCGAACGCCCGTGTGGAGGGTGCGTTTCTTTCGCGCGGAGGAACGGGAGGAGCTCGTCGTCGACCTGCCGGTGGACGCCGAGCCGCTCGCGCCGGCCGCGCGGGGGTCACCTCGACCCCTCGTGCCTCTGTGGGCGTTCCGGCACGTCATGCCGGACTCGGCGGCCGGAGACACGCTGGCGCCCGCCGCGGCGCTCCAGCTGGCCGAGGAGTTCCTGGGCGCGAACGGCGTGGAGCCGGCCGTCCTCGTGCTGCAGGAGTCGAGCACGCAGAAGCGGCCGGCCCGCGTCGACCACGCGTTCGAGTGGGAAGGGCCGGATGCGACGCCCGCGGAATCACGCCTGCGGTACAGCGTCGTGGTGCGGGGCGGCCATGTCGCGGGCCTGCGTGCGTATCTGCACCTGCCGGAGAGCTGGCTGCGCGACCAGCACGAGCAGCCTCTCCTGCAGCACATGGCATGGCTGTTCTCACACGCGCTTCTCGGAGTGGGCATCCTGGTGGTGGCGCTGCTGTTCATCGGACAGGTGCGCCAGCATCGGTTCCCGTGGCTGTCGAGCCTGCGTTGGGGAGCGCTCGCGGGATCGTTTCCCGTCGTGTTCGTCGCGCTGCGCTGGAGTTCGGACGTCCTCATGGACCACTCCACGACGACTCCGGAAGCGCTCTTCGGGATCGAGGTGGGCGCGTCCGTGCTCGTGCAGTTCCTGGCTCAGGGGGTGCAAGCGGCGGTGCTCATCGGCACGCTGTTCGCGATCCGCCCGCGCACGCGATGGCTCCTGTCGGGCGGTTTCGACCCGGTCCACGTCCGTCAGGCCGTGGTGCTTGCGCTCCTGGGGGTGGCGCTCCTGGCCGGAGTCCAGCGTGCCGCGGCCCACATCACCGAAGCGGCTTCGACGCATGCACGCGTCACCGACCTGCTGCGGATCGAGGCCGCGGCCAGCAGCGTCCCGTGGCTCGATGCCTACGTCGAGCTGCTCGGCCACGCGCTCCGCCTCCTGCCGCTTCTGGCGATCACGGCCTGGCTGGGGCGCCATGCCCTCGGCGTGCGCCGCACGGCCGTCCTGGTGTCGATCGGTCTCGTTTTCTTCGCGGCGGACGACGCCAGGACTCCGGGTCAGTTCGGGCTCGCCCTTGGCCTGGACGCGCTGCGTGTCGGTGCCGTCCTGCTTCTCGTGTCCCTGGTGTGTCGCGGCAACGATCTGGCCTACGTCCTGACGTTCCTGGCGGCGGGCGGGCTGTCGACGGCCGTGGAATGGATCCGCCAGCCCGCGCCCGATCTGCGCGCCTCCGGGTGGATCCTCGCGCTGCTCGTCGTCGTGACCCTGTGGCTGATCGCACGCGCCGCCACCCGACGGTCCCGGACGTCACCGCAGGCCGGTGCGACCGCCTCCCTGGCGGGGTCGTTCTGAGAGGGGCGCGGGTCGCGGAACGGCAGGTCAGCCGGCGAGTGCCTGGTGGATCTCGAGAACAGACGGGAAGACGAAGTCCGGCGGCGGCTCCAGCCGGCGCAGCTCCTCTGTGCTGCCGGCGCCGGTCGTCACCGCGATCGTCACGAGCCCGACGCGTGCCGCACCCACGATGTCGGTTTCGTGGCGGTCGCCGATCATGGCCGTGCGCTCGCGTGCGCTGCCGAGGAGTTCGAGGGCCTGTTCGAACATCGCGGGCTCGGGCTTGCCGTAGACCTGCGGCCGGACCCCGGAGGCCGCCTCGATGGCGGCGAGCAAAGCGCCCGTGCCCGGCTCGAGGCCGCGTTCGGAAGGGAACGAGCCATCGGCGTTCGTGCCCAGGAAACGGGCGCCGCGCTCGATGGCGAGCGACGCCTGCGCCAGCTTCTCGTAGGTCACGTTGCGGTCGAGTCCCACGACCACGAACGCGGCGTTGTCCGCGCGCTCGGTGAGTGTGAGTCCGGCCGCGGTCAACGCCTCGCGGAGCCCGTGGCTTCCCACCATCAGGATTCGTGCGTCCTCTGCAGCCATGCGGGCGACATCCGCGGCCGTGACCAGCGCCGAGGTGAGGATGCGATCCGGCGACACGCGGACGCCCATCCGACCGAGCACCTCCACGTACTGCTGCGGCGTGCGGCTCGAGTTGTTCGTGAGGAAGACGTGCGGAATCCGGCGGTCCTGCAAGTGCTCGAGGAACGCCCGCGCTCCGGGAAGAGTCGTGTCCCCACGGTAGAGAACGCCGTCCATGTCGACGAGAAAGGCCTCGAGGTCCTGCAGCTCGACACTCAAGCGATCCTCCTCCGGCCGCCCCACACACTTCGAGGTTGCTCGACTCGCGCCGGGCCGGGCACTTCAGGGCGTGCCGCCCCCCCGAGTCCGGACGTGTCTACTCCACGTCCTCTTCGAACTGCGCCGTGAAGTCCTCGATGATGCAGCGAGCCGCCTCCAGGTCGTGTGCCATCACCTCGACCCGCGTCTTCGGCGGCTCGTCCACAGAGACCGCGTCGTCCGCTTCCTCCGTGCACGGGAAGCTCTCGATTCCGCAGTCGGAAAGCAGCTGCGAGATCGCCTCGGCCTGGACCTCGTCCTGAGCGACGTAGGCGACCACCTTCGGCGCCGCAGCCTCGGGATCCGGGGCGTCCTCCTCGTCGGTGAGTGGCTGGAGGCACTTCCAGCAGGTTCTGGCTGTGGCTTCGACTTCGGCTCCGCATCCCGGGCAGTAGGGCATGTGCTCTCCTCCAGTGCGCCGGTCAAAACCGGCAAGGTGTTAAGGTGAAAGTCCAGAACGT
>JBHHXQ010000281.1:0-4939 GCA_046757105.1 Candidatus Krumholzibacteriia bacterium | reverse complement strand
GGTCTACGCGCAGCGCTACAAGCCGAAGGCGATCATCGACGTGGCGACGCTGACCGGTGCGGCGCTGATCGCGCTGGGACAGGTGGCGACCGCGGTGCTCGGCAACGACCGCGATCTCATCGAGAACCTCAAGGTGGCCGGCCAGCGCTCCTTCGAGCGGCTCTGGGAGCTGCCGCTGTGGGAGGAGTTCGAGGAACTCATCCGGACGCCGATCGCCGACATCAAGAACAGCGGTGGCAAGCACGGCGGCACGATCACGGCGGCCACGTTCCTGAAGCACTTCGTGGACGAGACGCCGTGGGCGCATCTGGACATCGCAGGGACCTCGTACCTGGACAAGGCGGAAGGCTACCGGTCCCAGGGCGGCACGGGCGTCGGCGTGCGGTTGCTGATCGAGTACCTGCGCGGCCAGATCGCAAAGCACTGATGCAGCCCGGCGAGCCCGAATCCGAGCCGCGTTCTTCCACATCCCGCGTTCCTGGGCCGCGAGCCCACGACTGCGAATCGCACGCCGACGTCTCTGCTTCGCAAGGCCAGGGATCCGAGTCGCGCGTGCACATCTCCAGTTCGCAGGGCCGCGTTCCCGGACTCCGCGGCCACGATCCCGAAGCCGGGGCCGACCTCTATCTGTGCCGCGTCCCCAAAGTCGAGCTGCACGTGCACCTCGAAGGGGCGATTCGTCCCGTTCGCCTGCTCCGCATCCTCGAGCGCCGCGCGCTGCATCCGGAGTGGCGCCGGCCGGAGGACCTCGCATGGCTGTTCCGGCACTCGAGCTTCGAGGAGTTCCTCGACCACTTCCGGTTCGTGGTGACCAGCCTGCGTGACGTGCAGGACGTGCACGACGTGGCGCGCGACCTCTTCCTGGAGCTCGCGGCACAGAACGTCGTGTACGCCGAGGTTCTGTTCTCGGCGGCCATCTTCGTGCGCCAGGGCATGCCTTGGGACGAGCTCCTGGCCGCGGTGGTCGAGGCGGAGTCGGCGGCGTTCGCCGCGGCCCGGCGCTCCGGAACGCCGACCCCGGATGAGCCGTCGCGGAGGTACAACATCGTCGTCGATCTGGTGCGCAACTTCGGGCCCGAGTTCGCGCTGCAGCAGGTGGAAGGTCTGGCTCGCGCAGACCACCCGCGCGTGGTCGGCATCCACCTGGGTGGAGACGAGGTCGGCTTTCCGGCCCGACTCTTCGCGGACGCCTACCGGGTGGCCCGTGAGGCCGGCCTCGGTCTGGCGGCGCACGCCGGCGAGGCAGACGGCCCCGCGAGCGTCCGCGACGCGCTCGACGTGCTCGGCGTGCAGCGCGTCGGTCACGGAATCCGCAGCCTCGAGGATCCCGGCCTCGTCCGGGAGATCGTCGAGCGTGGCATCACGCTGGAGGTTTGTCCCACGAGCAACGTGCGCACGTGTGTGGTGCCGAAGCTCGAGGAGCATCCGCTTCCGGAGCTCCTGCAGCGCGGCGTGCGGGTGACGTTGGGATCCGACGATCCGAGCTACTTCGATACCGACATCACGCGCGAGATGCAGGCGGCGCACGCCGTCCTGGGGCTGAATCTCGCGCGGCTCGATTGCGTCGTCGATGAGGGGTTGCGGGCCGCATTCATTCCGGCCGAGGAGAAGAACGCCTGGCTCGAGAAGGTGCGTGCGCGCCGAGCGTCGTTACGGCGGCAGCTGGGTCTGCCGCCCGAGGTCTAGATGCGGACGCCCTGCATGTCGACCTCCCGGGCGGTGTGCGCCCGTGTCGAGATGCGTCACGACTGCGGAACCCGTCTCGCGCGGATCGCGAACCCGGTGCCGGGCAGGTTCATCGAGACCGCTTCCACATCATACGTTCCGCATCGACGATCTCACGCGCGAGCCGAGCGTGGTCCCAGAACTCGTAGCGCTCCCGTCCCGGGTCGCCGCGCGGGTAGTGGCGTGTGTAGTCGATCCTCATGTGGGGATTGAAGGGCATCAACCCGGCGATGTTGTACTGCGCGAGCCGCATGTTCCACGCCGATCCCACCACGACGAGGCCGACGGCGATGGCCGTTCGCCAGCGGAGGCGTCCCGCGCGCGTGGCGAAGCGTGCGACGAGCAGGCTCAGGCCGTAGCCGGCGAGCGGAGCGATCGCGGTGAGCCGCCGGGCGGCGAAGCCTCCGCTTCCCCACCAGTCTCCCGCCGCGGAGCAGATGTAGATCTCGAGCGCCACGGCCCCGAGCAGTGCCCAGCGGAGACCCCGGTGCGGCGCGAGGACGATTCCGGCGAATCCGGCAACCAGAAGCGGCGACCAAATGAACGCCCCATGCCAGGTGGAGAAGAGAAAGAGCAGGATCTGCGGGCTGCCCCAGTGCATGAAGTCTCGATGCACGGTCATGACGAGCGGCCGGCCGTACACCTCGTTCCAGAACAGGATCTGCGGCAGGAAGACGATCGCGGCGGGGACCAGGAACAGCGTGATGCGGGCGAGCGCCGCAACGGGTGACATCCGGCGTGCGGCGCGCGCCTCTTCCAGCAGGCGGGGCGCAAGCAGCAGCCCGAGCACGGCGTCCTGCCAGCGGACGAGGCAGGCGAGGCCCCAGAGGGCGCCGAGCAGGGCGAGCGGCAGGCGTCGGCGTCGGTCGGCCAGGACTGCCGCGAGAAGCGCAGAGCAGACGAGAAACGAGGCCGCGTGCGCGTAGGACGGGTCGGCGAGCGCGTAGTAGATCAGCGGGGTCCCGAGCGCGGCGCCGGCCACGCCGGACGCCGCGCCCAGTCGGCCCGTCGCCCCGGCCAGGGCGAGGTAGAGCAGGATGCAGCCGAGAAGCGCCTCGAGCCCGGTCGCCACGGCGAGAGCACGGATGTAATGCGGCCGGAAACCTGGAGATCCCGCGCGGCTCGGGGCCTGTCGATTCGCCTGCTCCGCCGGATCCAGTGCGCGCGCCACCAGGAACACGGGTGCCCACAGGACCGCGGCGCCGATGGCATACGGATCCACCGCCCGGCCGTCGGGGCGCATGAAGTAGGTGTTTCGCATGAAGGGGCTGGCGTGCACGAACTCGTTGTGAAGATCGAGATCGCCGTCGAAGACGATCGAGGCAAGCGGGGCATAGTACCCCATCCCGTCGAGCCGCACGATGGTTCGCGAGTAGGTGCGCACGAGCAGCACGCAGAACGCGGCCAGGGCGACGAGAATCGCGAACGCACGCAGGCGCTGGATGACGGATGAGGTGATCACCGGCCGCATTATATCGTGGATGGCGAGCGCCTGGATTCCCTGGCCATCCAGGACGGCTAGAAGATGTCCGAGAGGACCTTCAGCAGGAGTCCGAGTCCACCGAGGAGGGTTCCGGTCACCGCGACGGCGCTCGGGATGCCGGCCGTGACTCCGGGTTGTGGAGGGACGAGTTCCTCCTTTTCCTCGGGGGTGAGCTCGGCCACCCGGCGCGGCTCCCTCTCGCGGAACAGCCGGTGCGTTCCAGCCGAGTCCACCGGCACGTCGAATTCGGGGAAGTAACCGTGGCGGTCGAGAACGTCGAGGTCGACGGGCGACATGCCTTCCAGGCTCAGGAACGGTGTGAGGTCCGTCTCGTAGGGCTCGGTCAGCCGGGAGATCGAGAAGCGGTCCCCGGGGCCGGAGAGGGGTCTGAAGGGCAGCGAGATGGGGCGGCTCGAGTCTGCCGGAGCCGTGGTTTGCGATGGCACCGAGACGGCACCGGGAGCGGCCGTGGAGGACGGCGCTCGCGCAGCCGTGGAGATCGTCGTGGGGGCCGCCGAGGCGCCCGCCGTCGCGCCGCCCGTCGAGAGCAAGAGCGTGGTGAGTCCGAGGAAGAGCGCAGCCCAGGGTGTCATCCGACCTCCGTCCTGGCGGGTGGGCCTCGCGACGGCAGCGCGCCGCCACCCCAACAATACAACCTCGCCTGCGGCGACCGGGCAAGCATCTTGCCAGGCCCGCGGGATCGTGCTAATCCAAGAGCGCTCCGCACCGTGTCCCGCCCATGGGGCAAACGGTTTCACTGCAAGTGCTTGCGAGCGGGGGGTGGACAATGAGACGGCGCATGCTCGTCCTCGGGCTCCTGGCTCTGGGTCTGGCGCTTCCCGGCTGTGGGGGACGGAAGGGTGCTCTGCAGCACCCGATCACCAACGAGCTGGATCCGGTCTACGACACGATGAACATTCGCACGCTGGCTGCGCTTCCCTTCGCCAGCGACGTCGGGGACGACGACGATCCCGACCGCATCGCCGCGCAGATGGTGCAATCGAAGTTCTACGCGGCGCTCGGGCTTGACACCGGCTTCACGGTGCTGCCGGCCTCGGAGGTCGAGCGCGTCGTCGAGAGCGCCGGCCTGAAACCGATGATGGATGACTTCTACAAGGATTGGATCTCCGACCAGGAAGACGTGGACGAGGAGTTCGTGCGGGCGGTGGCCGAACGGCTGGAGGTCCAGGCGGTCGTCGGCGGAGCGGTGGACGTCTGGTACCAGGAGGAGGTCGACCTCACCGAGTCCGGAACGGCGCGCACGCACGTCGGCGTCCTGATCGGCGTCTTCGACGGCTCGACGGGGAAGCGGCTGTGGCTCGCTCGTGACGAGAACTCGCAAGACGCGTTGCGCTACCCCGGGCCCGGTGCCATCAGCGCACAGGAACTCCAGCGTGGTGTCGAGCGCAGCAACCGGCGCACCGCCGGCGGTGTCTACGCGCCGCCGGACTTCAGCGATGTCGTGGACATCCTGGTGGGTGCCTTGGTGGATGCCTTCCCGCCGAGCGCGCCCTGACTCCGATGACGAGCCCGGAACGAGACTCCATGCCATGCGAGGAACACGAGCGCTGGATGCGCGTCGCGCTCGACGAGGCGATGCGCGCCGCCGAGGAAGGCGAGGTGCCGGTGGGCGCCGTGGTGGTGCGCGACGGGCGCATTCTGGGGCGAGGCCGCAACCGCACCGAAGCCACGCACGACCCGACGGCGCACGCGGAGGTACTGGCCCTCGGC
>JBHHXQ010000280.1:0-4947 GCA_046757105.1 Candidatus Krumholzibacteriia bacterium | reverse complement strand
CTTCACGAGATTGTGCTCCTTCATCACGCCTCCTTCGGCATGAGAACCGGGCGTGTCTTGATGGCGTGCCGGGCCACCGCCTCGAGCACCGCCGGCGCTTCGTCCAGGTCGTGGTGCTCGACGAAGGGGCGCAGGGCGACCTTGCCCTCGAGAACCAGCGCCAGCGCCTCCGGGTAGCGCTCCGGAGGACAGCCCCAGTTGCCCTGTGCCGTGGCGTCGAGCGCCATCAGATTGGAGAGACGCAGCTCGATCTTCTCCAGCGTGTAGCCTACGACACCCAGGTAGCCGCCGGGATCGAGAAGTGCGAAGGCCGCCCGTTGACCCGCTGGCGTGCCGCTCGTCTCGAAGACCTTGAGACCCAGGCCCGCCCGATCGCTCTCCTTCGCGAACGTGCGCACGGCGCTCTTCAGCTCGCGCGCACCGGCGGATCCCGCGTCGAGAACGAGCGCCGCACCATGGGCCGAGGCGAGCTCGAGGCGCGACGCATCGACGTCGATGGCCACCACCGCGGCTCCCAGGGCCGCGGCGATCTGGACGCCGAAGCCGCCCACCCCGCCGACGCCGACGAACACCGCCACGTCGTCGGAGCCGAGACCGGCGCGCCGGATCGCCTCGTAGGGCGTGGTGACCGCGTCGGCCACGACCGAGAGGTCGGCGAGCGTGAGTCCGTCGGGGAGTGTGCCCGGCACCGGGCACAGGCCGCGCGCCGGGACGCGCGCGTGCGTGGCGAATCCGCCATCACCGTCGTTGCCGGGCATGAACTGCCTGCGGCAGATCGTCGGTCTCCCGGCCTTGCACGCGGCACATGCCTCGCACGGGATCACCGCGGGGACGAGAACGTCACGGCCCTCCCAGGCGGTGGCGTTCTCTCCCGCAGCCACGACACGCCCGGCGATCTCGTGACCGAGGACGAGTGGAAGTGGCTGGCGGGTGGGCACCCCAACCACGGCAAAGCTGACGTCGGTGTGACAGACGCCGCAGCCGGCAACCGCGACGATGACGTCGTCGGGCCCCGGCTCGAGCGTCCACTCCCGGTGCTCCAGCGGCCGTCCGGTCTCGACCAGTGCGTAGCCGCTTGCCTGGCTCACGGACATCGCATCATTCCTCCCGCTTCCTGATCTGTCGCCCTGGACTTCACGGCCGCACGCCGCGACCGACTCCCACCTCGTCTCGGACCCCGATCCGCGTTTCCGACACCGGCCCCGCTTTGCTCCCGACGCCGGTCGCGCTTCGTCACCGACTCGAGGAGCGCCGGGCTCAATCCCTCAACCGCGGTCCACGGCGCTCCCAGGCTCCCGCGCGGCTGCGGCCCAAACGGCGCCGTCGCTTGGCTTTCAGGCTCTGCGCCAGATCCGCCAGCGTGCGTTCGTGCAGCGTCTTCCGGAAGTGTGCCCGCAGCTTCTTCCATTCCTCGTGCACCGGGCAGGGTGACTCGTCGCCGCACTTCGGCAGTCCCAGAATACAGGAGCCGGTGACGTCCTCTCCATCCACGGCCATCACGATGTCCGCGAGCGTGATCTCCCGCGGTGGCCTCGTCAGGCAGATGCCGCCGCCACGCCCGCGCAAGGACTGCACGAGGCCATGACGCGCCAGCTCCTGTGTGATCTTCGACAGGAACGGCAGGGGCACACCGGACGAGCGAGCGACGTCTCGGGTCCGGACGTACTCGCCGGGCGCGGCGATCGCCAGCTGTGCCATGGCGCGAATCGCGTACTGCGTGGACTTGGAATAGACCATCGTCCCGCCAATTCGGATATTCGGACATTAATATCCACTTTGGCGCGGCAGCCTGTCAAGTCCGTGCGGAACCGCCTCGACACGCAGCGCGGAACGCCATCGCCCTAGCTCTGCAGCGTGCGGCGGTGCTCTTCGACGAGCGACTCGATCTCGTCGTCGGTGAGGACACGGCGGCTACCCTTGGCGGCCGCGAGGATGCGCTGCACGAGCTCGGGGCTCGACTCGAAGCCGTGGCTCTCGAGCCAGTAGTCGACGTTCGAGCGCCCGGACATGTAGCCGATCTCGATCTTCTGCTTCTCGCCGAACATGGCGGCCGGGACGCCGCTGTAGACGCGGTCCGAGAGCCAGCGGTCGCCCTTGCGCAGCGCCTTGATGACGGCGGCGGCGTGCACGCCGGTCGCGGTGCGGAAGGCGTCCGCCCCGAAGACCGGGTAGTTGCGCGGGATGGGCGTGCCGGTCGCGTCGGAGACCAGGCGCACGTACTCGGAGAGCTTTTCGATGTCGCTGTCGAGGATCCCCTCGAGCTTGAGGTTCACCATGAGCTGGTCCATCGGCGCGTTGCCGCAGCGCTCGCCGATGCCGAGACCACAGGCGTGCACGCGGTCCGCGCCGGAGGCGATGGCCATCATCGTGTTGGGGATGGCCAGCCCGCGGTCGCAGTGGCCGTGCCAGTCGATCTTCACCTCCGGGTTCACCTCGGTCACCAGGGTGCGGATGTGGCGCAGGAGGTTGCGCACGCCGATGGGCGTCACATGACCGACGGTGTCGCAGACGCAGATGCGCTGGGCGCCAGCGCGCATCGCTGCCGTGTAGAGCCGGCGGATCGCGTCCGGATGCGCGCGGGTGGTGTCTTCGGTGACGTACATCACCGGCAGGCCGTGCTTCACGGCGAAGCTCACAGCCTCCTCGCTCAGCCTCAGGAGATGGTCGAGCGACCAGTCCTCGACGTACTGGCGGATTGGCGACGAGCCAATGAAGGTGGCTGCTTCGATCGGACGCCCGGCGCTCTCGGAGATGTCGACCAGCGCCTCGATGTCGGAGATGACGGTGCGCACGGCGCAGTTCGGCCGGATGCCCATGTTGTGGGTGACGATCTCCCGGATCAGCGCCTCGATGTGCTCGACGGCGTGCTTCCCGGCGCCCGGCAGGCCGACGTCCAGGGAGTGGATCCCGAGCTCCTCCATGAGGTGCAGGAGCCGGATCTTCTGCGGCAGCTCGGGGTCACGGACCGAGGGGCTCTGCAGCCCGTCGCGCAGGGTCTCGTCGTTCAGCTCCAGGTCCGGTTTGTGTCTGAACTGGAAGTCGTCGAGCTTGTTCCAGTCGAAAACCAACGAGGAACGCGGCATCTCGGCCATGGCGCCCTCCTTCCGGTGACGGGGTGGGCGACCTCGCGCAGTCACAGCGCTGCTGCGGGGCTCGTGGGATCGAGTGTTGCCGCAGCTCCAGGGCGTGTCAACCCGGGCGCCCGGCCCGGCCCGTGCGCCCATCCGCCTCCGGCGACCAGGTCACCGGCGGTGCGCGTCCCGGCGGGTCGCCCGCCGGCCCGAGACGAACCCCCCACCAGGCCGACCCGGGAGGCCGAGAGCGATGGCGGGCAGCAACGCGGCCTCGGAAGGCGAGCGCCGGCTCAGGACACCCCGATCACGTCCAACTCCTGGACAACGCAGAACGGGGGCGGAGGGCGTCGTGAAAGCGGGAGATGCTGCGACGATCCGTCGAAGAAGCCAGAGAATCGACGTCTGGATCTGTCGCGGCGCGGGCCGAACATGGGTCCCAACTCAAACGATCCGATCCGAGCCTGAGATGCCGCTCGTCGGGTGGGTCCGCGAAAAAAGTCTGCCCGGCGGGTTGACACGCAGCTGCTCTCCTCGTAGAATTCCGCCGCTTTCCAAATCAATACCCACCGGTTCATGCTTCCCACGATCGTTTCACTTCAACGCCTCCTCTCAGCGCAGGCCAAGGCCTGCGCTCGCTTTCGGTCCCGGGAACTTCGTCGAGGAATGCCTCAATCGGGGCGGCTTCGGCGCAGGAGCAGGTCGAGTGGGCGCGGGCCCTCGTCCCAGCGCACCAGGATCACCGCGCCCGCCAGGAAGGCGAGGTCCCGCAGGACGTCCAGCACGAGCGACGAGTGCTCGGCCTCGGCCCCGACCTCGAAGCACCCGCACGCGATGTCCAACCCACGGGCCTTGGCGGAGGCCAGCGCGATCATGAAGACCACCATGAGCACGGCCATGATCAGCGCGCTGGCCCGGCGCCAGATGCCGAGACCGAGGCAGAGGCCGATGACGAGCTCGAGCCACGGCAGTGCGATCGCCATGCCGTTCACGCCCCAGGCCGGCAGCATCTGATAGTTGTGGACGGCGAGGGCGAACAGATCGGGCTCCGCGATCTTCGGAACGGCCGCGCCAACGAACACCGCCGCCATCCCGAGGCGCAGGAGGAGGAGAACCGCGCCCGCGGCTCGCGAACGCCGCACCACCGTCGAGACCTCGACCGCGCTCACGCCGGAGCCCCTTCGTGCAGGACGTCCCCCGCATGGCGCCCGCGACGTGTTGCTGCTCTCACGGGGAGCCTCCCTCCACCGGCAGGCGACGCCCGCGCCACTCCTCCCAGCCACCGTCCAGGACGCTGGCCCGGAAGCCGCGCTCGCCGAGGAACCTCGCGGCACGCACCGCGACGAGCGTCTCCGTGCTGTAGACCACCAGGTTCATCTGCGGGTCGAGGAAATCGCGCAGCTCTTCGTAGGCCGCTTCCACGTCGTCGGCCGGGAACGACACCGCTGCGAACACGTGGCGGGTCTCGAAGTCTCGCGGGGAACGCGCATCGAGGAACAGCGTCGAGAGGTCCTCGTGCAGGACCGCCGCGTCCTCGATCGAGATGAACTCGACGCCCGGATAGCGGAAACGCTCCGGGTCGCCGCCGCGCCACTCGATGCCCCCGGAGCGGAGGCCGTTGGCCACGAACGCCGCGACCCCGGAGACCACCACGAGCACCACGACCTGGAATGCGAGTCGGACGATCATCGGCGGACGATTCCCATGACAGGAACACTGAGCTCCGGCTGCTTGCCGTCGCGCGTCGAAACGGTCACCTTCGCGAGCAGACGACCGGCCCGCGCATCGGTCGCGAGCCTCAACTGGACCCTGTAGCGCCCATCGTCGAGCGACTCGATGCGGTTTTTGATGATGTCGCTGATTTCAGAAGGATTCA
>JBHHXQ010000279.1:0-4963 GCA_046757105.1 Candidatus Krumholzibacteriia bacterium | reverse complement strand
TCTCCCGGTCGAGGTGACCGGCAGCGCGGCCGGCTCAGACGGTCCAGGTGTCGCCGGCGTTGAGCAGGGCGTCCAGTTCTCCGCGGCCCTTCTGGGTGATGACGTCCTCGATCTGGGCCTTCATGCCCTGGTCGAACACCGGATGCTCGACCGCGCGCAGGATCCCAACCGGTGTCGGGAAGTTCGGCGGCCCCATGCGTGACAGCATGAACGCCAGCGTCGGATCCTCGGCGTGCGCGTCGTGCACCACCAGCTCCTCCGGCTTCACGTCGTTCGCGCCGACCACCTCGGGCCGCAGGCCACGGATGCGGATGCCCTTCTCCTTGTTCTTGCCGAACAGGATGGGGCTTCCGTGCTCCAGGTCGATCTGGTTCTCGTCCCGCACCGATTTCGAGCGCATGAACTCGAAGGCCCCGTTGTTGAAGATGTTGCAGTTCTGGTACACCTCGACGAAGGCCACGCCGGGATGCTTCGCGGCCGCCTCCATGACCGAGATCAGGTGCTGGGTGTAGACATCGACCGTGCGTGCCACGAAGGTCGCCTCGGCCCCCAGGGCCACGGAGAGCGGGTTGAAAGGCTGTTCCACCGAGCCGAAGGGGGTCGACTTGGTCTTCTTGCCCTGCTCGGAGGTCGGCGAGTACTGCCCCTTGGTGAGCCCGTAGATGCGGTTGTTGAAGAGCACGATCTTGATGTCGACGTTGCGCCGCATCGCGTGGATGAGGTGATTGCCGCCGATCGACAGGCCGTCCCCGTCCCCCGTCACGACCCACACCGAGAGGTCGGGGTTCGCCACCTTGATGCCCGTGGCGATGGCCGGCGCGCGCCCGTGGATGGTGTGGAAGCCGTAGGAGTCCACGTAGTACGGGAACCGGCTCGAGCAGCCGATGCCCGACACGATGACGATCTTCTCACGCGGGATGCCGAGCTTCGGGAAGAGCGCCTGGAAGCCTCGCAGGATGGCGTAGTCGCCGCACCCCGGACACCAGCGCACCTCCTGATCGCTCTCGAAATCCTTGCGCGTGAGCTGTACGGCCATGGAACCGTCGTCGGCCGCCGAATCTTCCGTCCTGCTGCCGTTTCCTGTGCTCATCCTGCAATCTCCAGAACCTCTTTGACGCGTTGTATGATCTCGCGGCGCTTGATCGGCTGCCCCTGCACCTTGCTGTACGTGATCACATCGAGCAGGTACCTGGAGCGCAGCACCGACGCCAGCTGTCCCAGGTTCATCTCGGGGATGAGGACCTTCCCGAAGCTTCGCAGCACGCTTTCGAGATTGCGTGGCAGCGGGTTCAGGTGGCGCAGGTGCAGCTGGCTCACCGTGATCCCCTCGCGGTCCAGGTCGCGCACGGCGCTGGTGATGGCGCCCTGCGTGCTCCCCCATCCGAGCAGGAGCAGGTCGCCGGATTGCGGCCCGCGGACCTCGGCCTCGGGGATGTCGTCGGCGATGCGCGCCACCTTCTCGGCACGCACGTGCACCATGTGCTCGTGGTTCGATGCGTCGTAGCTCACGTTCCCGGAGCCATCCCACTTCTCGAGCCCGCCGATGCGGTGCTGCAGGCGCGGCGTTCCGGCCCGCACCCAAGGGCGGGCGAGCGTCCGGGGATCGCGCTGGTAGGGCTGGAACCCTTCCGGATCGGTCCGGAAGGACGCGTCGATCTCCGGCAGGTCCTCGGCGCGAGGCAGCAGCCACGGCTCGCTGCCGTTCGCCAGGTAGCCGTCGGTGAGGACGATGACCGGCACCATGTGCAGGATGGCCAGGCGCGCGGCCTCGAACGCGGTGGCGAAGCAATCCGCCGGCGAGGTCGCCGCGATCACCGCGACCGGTGACTCGCCGTGCCTGCCGTGCAGCGCCTGGAGAAGGTCTGCCTGCTCGGTCTTCGTGGGCATGCCCGTCGAGGGACCGGCCCGCTGGATGTTCACGATGACGAGCGGCAGCTCCGCCATGACCGCCAGACCGATCATCTCGCTCTTGAGCGCCAGGCCGGGCCCGCTCGTCGTGGTCACGGCCAGGGAGCCTGCGAAGGCCGCTCCGAGTGCCGCCCCGACGGCCGAGATCTCGTCCTCCGCCTGGAACGTGACGACGTTGTAGTTCTTGTAGCGCGACAGCTCGTGGAGGACGTCGCTGGCCGGTGTGATCGGATAGCTGCCCAGGAACAGCTGCAACTTGGCCCGCTGGGCCGCCGCAACCAGGCCGATCGCCAGCGCGCTGTTGCCGTTGATGTTGCGGTACGTGCCGTGCGCCAGACGGGCCGGCGGCACCTCGTAGGTCACCTGGAAGAGCTCGCTCGCCTCACCGTAGGCGTAGCCGGCCTTCAGCGCCAAGCTGTTGGCCTCGATGAACTTCGGTCTGCTTCTGAACTTCTGCTTGAGCCACTCGAGCGTGTTGCCCAGGGGCCGGTGGTACAGGTAGTACATGAGCCCGAGCGCGAAGAAGTTCTTGCAGCGGGCCATCTCCTTGGTGGTGAGTCCGGTCTCCTTGAGGGCTACCCGGGTGAGCCGGTTCAGCTCGAGGGGCACGACACGGTAGCCCTCGAGATCGTGGTTCGCCAGCGGGTTGGACTCGTAGCCCGCCTTTTCGAGGTCCTTGGTGCCGAAGGAGTCGGTGTTGACGATGAGCACGCCGTTCGGCTTGAGGTTCTTGAGGTTGACCTTGAGCGCCGCCGGGTTCATGGCCACCAGGAGGTCCGGCTCGTCTCCCGGCGTGTTGATGTCCTCGCTGCTGAAGTGGATCTGGAAAGCGCTCACGCCGGGCAGTGTGCCAGCGGGGGCGCGGATCTCGGCCGGGAAGTCGGGCAGTGTGCTCAGATCGTTGCCGACCGCGGCTGCGGTTGCCGTGAAGCGGTCGCCGGTGATCTGCATCCCGTCACCGGAGTCGCCCGCGAAGCGAACCACGACACGCTCGATACGTTCCACGCGAGGCTCGGAAGCAGACTTCTTCTGGGAAGCTTCTTTGGTTGCCATGCTCTCCTCGACACCCATCTCTCAGAAGGACCAAGCTCGATGGTCAGAGGCCCCCACGCCGTTGCCGACGGCGTCGTCGTACCGACCTGGACAGGTGCCAGGAGCGATGAGCAGGGGAACGCAAGGCCGCTGACGGTCTCCGACGCCGGTCCCATGCGCCGGGCCGGCACCCAGCCGGGGTGCCATTTCGACGCAAAACGGCACCGCCAAACGTTCTCATCCAATACCTTAAGACCTGTTTCCAGGGGGGTCAAGCGCCCGGGGCTCGCCGGGTGCGGGGAACGCAGGAGGCAGCCGCCGCGCCCGCGTCGCTCGCCGGGAAACCCGCTGCCGGCCCGGCAGACGCCCGGAACTGCCGGTGTCCATCACGTGCAGCCGGGATCTACCTTGCGGTGTCCTTCAGGGACCTCACGAACTCGCGGACCGGCTGGCCGGTCTCCACGGCGCCGTCGACGATGCGGCACACGGCACGCTTGCCCTGTTTGAGGAAGAGCCCCGTGTCGGTGCGCGTGAGGAAGAGGATGACCTCCTCGTCCTGGTCGAAGCGGGGGGAACGGGGGAACGAGCTGTACTCGAGGTGGAGCGTCGCGGGGGCGTCGCCCTTGAGCTCCTCGAGCGTTTCGAAGTCGACGTAGATCCGGTACTCGACCGGGACTCCCTCGACCACCTTGCTCTTCCTCTCGAGCTTCACGACACGGGCGCGCACGACGACGTCGACGCCACGGTAGAGCTCTTCCGGCAGCAGGGTGAGCTCGAAGTCCAGCAGCTCGTCGTGGAGCTCCTTGCGTTTCAGCTCGTCCTTGAAGACGCTCGTGCCCCGGAGCACCAGCTTCCCCTTGTGCAGCGGGAAGGCGTACTTCGAGAACGGCAGCAGGTAGGACGCCAGCGAGTCGGGCCCGATCCTCTGCCAGGCGCGCTCCCCATACCGTCTGGATGACGTCTCGAGGTAGGAGTCGGTGGCCCCGATCAGCCGATCCCACAGCATCAGAAGGACCTCGTTCCCCGGTTCGGCGCGGATCCCGCGCGGCGCCTTGAACACCAGCTGACCGCGCGCTGCACTGCCCATCCAGACGTCATCGACCTCCACGACGTGGTAGAGCGGTCCGAGCGTGGAGTCGAGCCCCGCGTACGTGCCCACGACGGCCGCGTCCACGGAGAGCCAGGCATCGCGCAGCTGCGTCCGGGTGGCCTTGACCTCCGGCTGTGCAGCGACGAGCGGCGCCCGGCCGAGGCTGGCCCCGAGCAGAGCGAGCAACAGCGTTCGCGCCCAGGAACGTCGTGGCCTTCTCGTCATCGACGACACGTCTCCTCTTCACGCCACCGGGACCGACCGGGTCATCATACACGCTCCCCAGCGCCGCCCTGCCGCATTCGTCCCGGGCACCGCGGGGAACCCCGGCGCGGCAGGCAGGACCCCGCGGAAGGCGCGGGCTCTCGACGCACCGACGTGGAGCCTTGCGGCCTCCGCCGCTGTTGGCCGGAAGCCCGACGGCAGGCGGCGCGAGACCTGCCCTTCAGGCACGTTGCAGTGGAGGATTGCGGGTTTCCCGGGGCCATTTGCGCGGAGGGCGTGGGATTGCATTCCGCCACGGCACGCAACTCGAGCGCATTCAAGCGGATGCGACCGGCGCGCCCGGCCAGGTGGAACTGGCACCGCCGATGCACTCCAGACCGTGCGCATTGCTGAATCGTTGGAGGTGAGCCATGCGTGCGAGGCAAGGCTACTCGCTCCCCGAGGTCGCGGTGGGAGTCGTCATCGTCGGAATCCTGGCCGTCGCAGCGATCCCGAACATCGGGAGCTACCTGCGCTCGCGCGGCACGGCGTCCGCTGCCGAGCAGATGGGCGTCCACATGCGCCTGGCACGCAGTCGTGCGGTGATGGAGGGCAACCAGTACTTCGTGCAGTTCCTGGACAACTCCAGATACGTCATCGTGGACGATGATGGTGGCGCCGACGGAGTTCCGGGCGGGGCCGGGTACGTCGCCGCGAACCGCGGCAACG
>JBHHXQ010000278.1:0-4966 GCA_046757105.1 Candidatus Krumholzibacteriia bacterium | reverse complement strand
ACTTCGCCGCTCGCGAGAAGTGGACCACTTCTGCTCTCGAGAATCGGACCACCCGAGGATCGATGGAATCGCGGGTGGTGGCCTTAGCGCGCCTCGGGTGACGGCAGTCGGTTCTCCGCGTCGCGGTGTATGGGTCGGGTCGCCGCTGCTCGCGGTCGCGCTTTGAGGCGGCGAAGCGCCCGGTTGAGCGTGTGAGCGGCATAGCGTTCGGCATGGCGGCCGCGACGCGCACAAGCGTGCAGGAGGAGTCGTTGGTGGACGACGGCGGGATCGCAGCCGGCCTCGAGGAGCGAGCAGACCCAGGCCCATTCGCGTCCGGACGGACTCGTGTCGCGGCCGGATGGGGTAGCTGGCGGGGAAGCGAAACCGGGTTTCGGTGACGGGGCAGCCACTGTGGTCTGGAGTGCGGGAGACGGATCCCAGGGACGCCCGGTGGTTTTCGCATCGAGGACGTTGACCCAGACGCCGTGCCGCTTCCAGTTTCGGAAGCCAGCGAGTCGGCCGAGATGCTCCCCAGAAGTCGAGGCCGGGTCTGCGTCGATCCGGGGGGCGAGCCACCTCTGTGCCTGCGCTCGCTCGTGCTCGTCGAGGTGCCGATCGCAGGCCATCCAGAGGTGGCACCCTCCCGCGATGGAAGTCTGGATCACGAGGGCCGTGTACTTCGTGGCCACCGCGAATGCGCGGCCCACAGCAACGTCGTCGAGGAAGACGAGCGGCCACGCTGCGCCGCGGGCGGGGCGGATGTAGACCTGTGCGCCTGTGGCATTCTCGGCCCGCATCCACGCCAGGGGGAGGTGCTCGAGGCGAAGCTGGCGATGCCAGATCATCGCTCCCGACGATCGCCTCAGCGCGATGTCTGCGCGATCCACGGCCATGGACTGCCACCACCCGAGCATGATCCGCGTGTGGTCTTTCGCTCTCAGCCGACCTCTTCTCTCTCCCCCTGTGGGGGGCCTGTGGTCTCCCATCGGCGGAAGTCGACGCGACCCGCTCGCTCTACTTCTCAGGTTCGCGAAGCGACGGGCCGTCGATGGTGACCGTGTGGCATCGATGGCGAAGGCGCGAGAGCAGCGCGTCGACCATCGGCGGGTTGCCGAGGAGACGATGCCACTCGTCGTAGGCGAGATTCGTAGTGATGAGTGTGGGCTTGCGCGTGTAGCGCTCCTCCATCAGCCGAAAGAAGACGTTGGATTGCTCGGGGCGAATCGTCAGGTAGCCCATCTCGTCAATGGCGAGGACGTCGATCCGGCTGAGCTGCCGGACGAACCGAGGAGTCGAGCGGTCCGCGAGCGAGGCGAACATCTCGTCGAAGAGGTCCTGGGCCTTGACGAACAGCGCGCGGTAGCCGTTCTGCAGGGCCTTGAGCAACAGACCGATCGCAAGCCCCGTCTTCCCGACCCCGGTCCCGCCGATGAACACGATGTTCTCGGCCTTCGGCACGAAGTCGAGCGTGGCGAAGCCGCGGATCTGCCGCCGGCTCACCCCTGGCTGCTTCTTGAATGGGAACGACTCGAGCGTCCAGGGGAACGGGAGACGCGCGCGCTTGATGCGCCACTCCAGAGCCTTCTCCTGCCGATCGTGCCACTGCGCGCGCAGCAGACGGACGAGGAACTCCTCGTAGGTCGAGTCCTTCTTGTGGGCCTCTCCGAGCTCCTCGTCGAGGATCTCGAGGATCCGCTTGAGGCGCAAGTTCTTCAGGTACTGCTGGATCTCGTCATTCATCACCGCCCCCTTGGGCATCACCGTTGACGAAGAAGAAGTCCTCGCCGATGCGCTTGAGCACCATCCGCTCGACCCGCTCGAGGTCGTAGAGGCCATAGCGTTTCGCCTCCTCAAGCGCCCCGACGAGCGGTGCGCGAGGGTAGTCGTGGACCATCGACAACAGCCGTCGGAGCGAGCGGGCCGCCGGCCCTCGACAGCACCGCTTCAGCTCGCGCACGTAGTCGCCCAGCTCAGGCGCCAGGCGAAGGAGCGTGTTCTCCTCCTGACTCTCGCGCGCCTTGCGGCCTTCGCCACGCGGCGGGCGGTGCGCCGGGTTGGTCACCCGCTTGTTCGAGGGCACGACGACGCGCTTGTGCGTGGCCACACGCCGCGGACCGCGATAGACGTCGATGCGCTCCCGGGTCTCCCGCACCTCCACCGACTGGCCAACCGGAAGCGGCACCGAGTAGTGGTTGGTCCAGACCCGGACGTAGCCCTCGCTGTCGACGACCCTCTGGTGGATCCGGTAGACCTCGGGAATCCAGTCCGGAAGCGGGATCAGGTGGGATTGCTCGATCGCGAAGAGCTCCCGGGGGCTGGCCTTGAGGTGGCGCTTGTGCGTGGCGTTCACCTTCTCGCACCAATCCAACGCCTGGCGATTCCAGTCCCCAAGGTCGTCTCCCTTGCGGCCGGCCTCGAAGTTGTTCTCGATGTGATGAAAACGGCGCTCGACGTGAGCGGAGCGGTTGGCGTCGCCCACCTCGTGCGCTCGAAACACAAAGCCGAGATGCTCGCCGAAGGCCTCCATCTCCGGCACCGGCACCATCGTTGCTCCCGTTCCCTTGAGCACGACGACGTGCGTGTTGTCGATCATACAGACCTTCGCGCTTCCCCCGATGTACCGAAGGGCGTCGGTGAGGAAGACCTTGCAGTCGAAGCGCGTAAACGTCGGGTAGTACTGGAAGTAGAGCAGCCGCGAGTAGCACAGCACCACGCTCGCCACCTGGACCTTCTGCTTCTTGCCGGCGATCTCGATCGTGTGCGGACTGGTGTCGTGCTGCATCTCCGAGCCGGGCTCGAAGTGGTAGCGGCCGGCCGGTGGCTTGGGCTTGTTGCAGATCCCGTGACGCCGGCAGAAGCCGGTGAGCGATGGGTAAGAGATGTCGCACCCTTCCGCGACGATCTCCTCGTGCACGCGGACGAGGTTTCCCTTCATCTGTGCGTACAGCTCGAGGATCCGGTCACGAACGGGCGTCGCCTTCTCCGCTCGCTCGAGGCGAGGCACTTGCGCTGTCCCCGACTCGACGACCGCTCGGACCGCTCCCCGCGAGACCTTCAGCGTCCGCGCGATCCGCCGAATCGAGAGCCCTTTCTTCCTCAGTTCCAGGATCGCCGTCCTCGTCCCCTGATCGAGCATCCTCACCTCCTGCCGATTCCTCGAGTCCGTTCACCAGCCGCTCGATCTCGGCTCGCGCCACACCCAGCGCGCACCGCAGCTCCTTGTGCTCTTGCGGCGTGAGCACGCCTGCCACTCCACCGCGAAGCCGGCGACAAACGCGGCGACAGACCGCCGCGATCAACGCCACGTCCTCCAACAGGGCGCAGCGGGGGCCGAGACCCTCGCGGCTCGCCTCCGTCATGGCGCTTCGGGTCCTCAGGAACAGGCGAGGATCGGCGATCAGACGCTCGCGGCCGGCGGGCGCTGCGTCGCGCCAGGCAGAGTAGAGCTCCCCGATCTCCCGGCTCGACAGCCGATCGGGCGCGATGGCGCGCGCCAAGCGCTCGCACTGCTCCTCGTTGGCGCGCGCCAACGGCACCAGGTACTTCGCGGCTGCGTGGGGGACGATCTGGCCCCGGCGGATGAAGTCCTGGACCGACTCAGGCAGCTCCCCGACCAGGGCGAGACGACGGCTCACCCAGCTCGGGCTGCGGTCGAAGCGACTCGCGAGCTCCTCGAGCGAAAGGGAAAAACGCGAGCGGATCTCCCAAAGAAGCCACGCCTGCTCGAGAGTCGTCTCCCCGCTCGAGCTGCGCAGCGAACGCCTGAGCAAGAGCGCCTCGACCTCTGAGAGATCCCACCGCAGTGCCCTGACGACATCGTGGTGAAGACGCCGTAGCGCCCGGACGCGGCGATACCCGTCGATCAGCACCAGCCTCTCGGGGGCCTCGTCCGCCGACACCACGACGACCGGTGCCAGCTGTCCCACCTCCGAGAGCGAGGCGACGAGCCGCTTCTCGCGCTCGGGGGAGCGGACGCGAAGCCGCTCGTAGCGCAGATCGAGCTGGTCGAACTCCAGTTCCATCCGACCTTGCCGCACCACCATCGCATTTGGCTCCTTGCGTCCGCACTCGCTTCGCTCGTTCGTGACGAGGAACCCTATGCGGCTGGCCATCGGCGCGTCGATATGCGTCAGGCGCAACGGATGCTCCGTGGAGTCTGTCGCCGCTCGATCCACGATGCGAATCCCGCCTCCCGAAGCCGCACCCGCCGCAGCGCAAGACGGCAAGCAACGCTGCAGAAGCGCTGAAGCGGTGACCGCGACGATGTGCGGAAGACGACGTAACACCCCGGCCGATCACACGCAGAAAATCCTCGAGGAAGCACAAAGGGATGACCCTCGCGAGCTGGCACCCGCGTCTTTTGCTTGGCCGCCGGCACCGTCTCCCCCCCGGCCGGGGCCGCCTCCTTGGCCTCCTCCCTCTTCTTCTGCCGCTCCCGACGACGCTTGCTCTGCCTTCGCCGCGCCGCCTTCCCACGCTCGGTCGCCCGGTAGCGCAGCTGCGCCTTCCAACGGCACCACGCCCGTGCCTTCCCCGTGCAGCCCGCGCTGCAGTACCGCTGAAGACAATGATCCGCGAGATACCGCCGCCCACAACCCTTCAGAACACACAACCGCCGGCCAGGGCGACAACCTCGGGACCCGCTGCCCCCTTGACGCTCGACTCCTTCGCCGCAAGCTTGGGCGGCTGGGCCCACAGGAGGTCCTTTCTCTTGTCGGGTCAAGTCCCGGAGCTGGAGCTTCTGACTCCGCTCCGGGACGCTTTCTCACCGCCAGCCTCTCGGCCTACGGCATCACCACCGTCACGTCACCTCTATACACGAGGATCGATCGGACGAGAATCCCGGTGCCCTCCCAGCGCCGGATCTGCCACCGTCAGCCCCCCGCATCATCCCGCCCTACGCCCTCAGCCCGTCGATTCCCAATCTGCCCCCCTGGTCCATTTCTCGCGAGCACACCCCTGGCATTTCTGGCGAGCGTCGAAG
>JBHHXQ010000277.1:0-4976 GCA_046757105.1 Candidatus Krumholzibacteriia bacterium | reverse complement strand
CACGGCTCCGGGGTAGAGCTTCTCGAGGTTCACGCCCCTCTCCGGTGCGAGCAACCGGCCGGGCGGCGGCTCGCGGAACGGGCCGATCACCACCCATTCGAATGGCTTCACGAGCGTGGTGCTCAGCGTGCCCGCGTCGTTGCCGTCGACCTCGAGGCGCAAGGCCAGCCGGTACGGCCCCGGGCTCGAATCGACCGGCAGCGACAGCTCGAGCTGCTGGTGCACGCTCTGCCCCGGACGCCGCAGCCGGAAGCCGAAGACACGGGCCGGCGCGATGCTCCAGTTGGCCGTGGCGAGCACGCGGAAGGCACCCTCCACCGAGACCGGAGAGCGGCTCGTCACGTGGACGACCACCCGGACGGGGCCGCGCCGGACGACCGCACCCTCGGCGAGATCGAGCGTCGCTTGGACCGGCGCCACCACGCGGACGACAGCGCGATCGCTCACCAGGACCTCGCCCCAGCCCTCGAGGGCGAAGCGGAGGCCGAGATGCACGCCGAGCGCCACGCCGGGACGCGCGCGCGGAATCGACGCGTAGCCGGAGCGGAACACGTACGTGCTCTCGGGAGCGACCTCTTCGGGCGGGTCGTGGGCGCCGAGAATCGTGGTCCCGATGCGCGCCCGCCAGGCGTGGAAGCGCTGCGAGCGCTTGCTGACCAGGCTCCACAGCGCAGCTACCTGCTGGCCGGGGACGACCTCGGCTGCAGCCGAGACGCGCACCCCCAGCCGCGCGAGAAGCCTGGACCCGAAACGGCCGCGCAGCTCGCGCAGCGCTCGCCGCAGCGTCCCGATCGCGAGCGAGTCGCCGTGCACGTCGCCTGTCGAGGGCCGGGCGCTCCCCCGGACCGCACGGGTGCCTTCGTGAGCGGGCGAGCGCGACGGGAGAAGTGCGGAGACCTCCTCGAGCGAGTCGAGGGCGGCGATGGCCGCACCGTAGGGAGCCTCGTGCACCACATCGAGGACGGTGATGCGCTCGGCGGTTCCGAGCGTCCATTCGGGAAGCATCGCCTCGCGCACGAGCGTGCGCAGGGCCAGCAGGAGACGGCGACCGGGGTCGTCCGCCGTGAAGGGGGCGAGACGTCCCGCGGCGATCTCGTCCGCGAGCTCGTGCAACGTCGCCTGCCAGCGACTGCCTGGCAGGCGTATTCTCGCGTCGGCCACGACGCGCTCGTCCCGCGGGGCCAACAGGTGGAAGAGGAGGAGCTCGAAGCTGCCGTCCTTCGAAGGTGTGGGTGCGAAGAAGTGCCGGCGCCACATGGCGTACAGATCGCGGTGGAGCACCTGGCGCTGTGCTCGGGACGGGCGCAGCCCCGCCACCAGCGCGCGCGCCCCCAGCTCGTCGGCATGCAGGGGGGTGAGGGCCACCGCCATGCCGAGCTCGAGTGAATCGGCCGCCGCCGCATCGCGCAGACCGTCGGCCTCACGGCCGGTGCGCAGGGCCATCTCCTCGAGCGCGCGCAGGCGCAGGAGCCGTGCGCTCGCAGCCTGGATCTCGTCGGACGTGAAGGCCGCGGCGCCCGGGAGCGCCGAGGCCGAGCGCCGCACGGCCTCCCTGGCCGCCTGCATGCGGGCCAGGAGGGCCTGGTCGGCTGGATCGAGGCCGAGCGTGTGGCGGTAGATGACGACGAGATCGAAGCTCGCCTCGGTGAACTGCTGGCGCGGGTCGAAAACGGTGCCGCTCGCCGGCGCCGGCGGCGGGATCGCCGCACGCAGCCATCCTTGCGTTTCCTCGGCGCACGACGGAGAGCCGGCGCTCCACACGCGGACCGCCCCGAAGCACAACGTCTCCAGGAAGAGCGCCGGCAGGAAGAACCCCCGGAGGCCGGGCGTCCGCAGGCCGCTCGCCGAGCGACGGCCGATCCTGCGGCACCGCAGACCGCCTGCAGCGAAGCCGGCCACGGTACGCCACAGCGTCACGCTGCGGCTCCGGGCCGCAGAGCGCACCGAGTGCAGAACCGGGTTCAAGAGCGTGCTGCGTGCTCGGGACGCATCAGCATGTGGATGCGCTCGGCGATCTCGTTGATGGGGAGGCATTCGATGGCTCCTCCGGCGTCGCGCGCCCGTCCTGGCAGGTCGTACACCAGCGACGAAGCGCGATCCTGCACGATCGTGAAGCCACCCGCCTTGCGCAGTTTGAGCAAGCCCTCGGAGCCGTCCGAGCCGTGATCCGACAGAAGCACGCCGACGGCTCGGGACCCGTAGACCTCGGCGGCGCTTTCCAGCAGCGCGTCGAAGCGTCCAGGCTCCTTGGAGGCCGACACCTGGAGGACGGGGCCGCCCTCGCGCAGGATGACCTTCACGGCGTCTCGGGCGCTCGAGGCCACGTAGACGCACCCGACATCGAGCCTTTGTCCGTCCTCGGCACGCACGACCTGTGCGCCGGTGTGCTTCTCGAGCCACCGCAGGAGGACGTCGAACAGCGGCTCGGCGAAGCGCTGGACGCAGACGATCGGGCTGACGACCTGGTCGCGCACACCGGCGAGAATGCGGCGCACGCCCATCGGACCCCCGAGCCCTCCTCCGATCACGACGACCTTCTCGCGAGGCTCCAGCGCCTGCAGGGCGCGACGCAGATCGAACACCGCCGCATTGGGGAACGCGCCCGACAGTGGGAATGTGCTCTCGAGCAGCTCGACCACCTGCACCCCGCAGGCCGCCTCGACGGCCGTCTCCAGCTCCTCGAGGACCTGCTCGGTGTCCTGGTTGGCGCACGGGACGAGCGTGACCGCGCCCCACTCGAGCGGCAGCAGCGCGGCCAGACCGCTCTGCTGCGCGCGCACGACTCCGATCACCGGAATACGGTAGCGCTGCGAGGCGGCCTGGACGATCTCGCGGACCCCGTCGGCATCCGCATCGGCGATGACGACGTGCGGTCGCAATCGAGCCAGCTCCCCGACCAGGGCTTCGCCACCTTCGGCGTGCACGCCGCAGAGGGTGATTCCGTTCGACCGCCATTGCCTGCGGATGCGCTGCCGAAGCCGGGCGTCACTGAGCAACGCAAAGACCCTCTTGGACTCGCTCATGACTGCCCTTCCTCCCGAGGATGCGGCTGCGCCCCCAGCGGACTCCCATTCCGCCGGAGTGCGCTTGGAGTGCGCGGGTGCCAGGACCCGAACGAGCGTCCGTACGGACACATGTGGGCCTGACCGGCAGGAGCGAGCAGGTTTGATGCCGCGTGGCACGGGCCGCGCCCGGCCGGCGCGGTGGCGCCGATGGCGCCTCGGGGAGAGCGGGCCGGCGCCCCTGGTGGCATCCGGGAGGATGCCTGGTGTGGTGTCGTGTTTTTGGACGGCCGACCTTTCCGGCCCGAGGGTGCCTGGATGTCCCTGGGGTGACCGCACGGCCTTCCGTGCGGTCGGCTTGACACTGCGGAAGGGCGCCCCGTATAAGTGGACCGACCCTTCCGGCCTGCACGCAGCCGCCGCTGCTTCCCGCTGCCCCGATGATCAGGGAAACCGATCGGATGTCCGAAGTCGTCATCACAGCTGCCCGACGCACGCCCATCGGGCGCTTCCTGGGTGGATTCGCAGAGGTGCCGGCGACGGTCCTGGGCACCTCGGCGGTGGGCGCCGCGCTCGCGGATGCAGGCCTGGCCCCGGAAGAGGTGGACGAGCTCATCTACGGCCACGCGCGCATGGCGGGGTGCGGACCGAACCCCGCCCGTCAGGTGGCGCACGCCGCCGGGATTCCGCACAGCGTTCCGTCCTACACGGTGAACAAGGCGTGTGGCTCGGGGCTCAAGTCGGTGATCCTGGGCGCCCAGGCCATCCGGCTGGGCGAGGCGCGCGTCGTCGTCGCCGGCGGCATGGAGAACATGTCGCGCGTTCCCTACCTGCTCGAGCGTGCCCGCAGCGGCTACCGTCTCGGGCACGGCGAGCTCGTCGACGCCATGTACCGGGACGGCTTCATGGATCCCCTCTCCGGCATGATCATGGGCGAGACCGCGGAAAAGCTGGCACGCCGTGATGGCATCTCGCGCCAGGCGCAGGATGCCTACGCGCTCGAGTCGCACAGGCGTGCCGGAGCTGCGTGGGAGGCGGGTCGTTTCACCGACGAGGTGGTCGGAGTGCGCGCAACCGACGCGCGTCGCAAGGAGCACCTCGTCGAGCGCGACGAGCATCCCAGGCTCGACACGACGCACGACAAGCTGGGCAAGCTCAGACCGGTATTCTCGTCGGACGGTACGGTGACCCCGGGCAACTCCTCCGGGATCACGGACGGCGCCGCCGCGCTCGTCCTGATGGCGGCAGAGGCGGCGCGCGGGAGCGGGCACCCGATCCTGGCGCGACTCGTGGCCTGGACCCGGGTGGGCGTGGATCCGTCGATCATGGGGATCGCTCCGGTGCCCGCGCTGCGGGCGCTGTTCGAACGCACCGGGCTCGCCCCCGAGGACATCGACCTGTTCGAGCTCAACGAGGCCTTCGCGGCGCAGGTGTTGTCCTGCCTGCGGGAGATGCCGCTCGACCGCGATCGCCTGAACGTGAACGGGGGCGCCATCGCGCTGGGGCATCCCATTGGGGCCACCGGCGCGCGCATCCTCGTGACGCTCGTGCACGAGATGCGTCGCAGGCGGGCGCGGCGCGGCATCGCGACGCTGTGCATCTCGGGTGGACAGGGCCTGGCACTCCTGGTCGAGCGGGACGGCGACTGACCGCCGGAATCGCCGGCCACGGAACTTCCAGAACGTTTCTCGAACGCACGCAGGGAGAGTACGGCATGGCGATCGAAAAGGTGGGTGTGGTGGGCTGCGGGCTCATGGGGTCCGGCATCGCTCAGGTTTGTGCGACCTCCGGCTACGAGACGACCGTTCTCGAGGTCGATGAGAATCTGCTGCACAAGGGGCTCGAGAAGATTCGCAAGCAGCTGTCGCGCAGCGTCGACAAGGGCAAGCTGCAGGCATCCGAGATGGAGACGATCGTCGGACGCCTCAAGGGGACCACGAGCCTCGCGGATCTGGGCAGCAGCGACGTCGTGAT
>JBHHXQ010000276.1:0-4995 GCA_046757105.1 Candidatus Krumholzibacteriia bacterium | reverse complement strand
CTGCTGCCGTTTCTGGCTCAGTTCCGTGAAGGGCACTTTCACGTGCAGCTGCTCGCCGTGGTCGGCCTTGTAGACCTTGCCGATCAGCGATTGCTGCAGCGCGGCACCGTTCTGCTCGTAGCGGATGCGGTAGCGCAGCACGCAACGCTGCTTGCGCCGGCGCAGCACCTCGACGTCCACGTCCACGAGATGCGACTCCGCGCCGAACCGATGGCGGAGCGCCTCCCACAGCACCTCGCGCATGCGCGACGCGTTGCTCGCATCCTTGAGCGTGAACAGCTTGTCGCTGCCGTAGAATTCTTCCATGCCCATGCGAACTCCAATCTCCGCGCCCGGGACCGGCGTCTGGCGCCAGGCGTTGATTCCCAGAACCTAGACCGATCCTTCGCGACGCGCCACCGGCGCCGGCTCCGGGCGGGCCTCGGACCCCACCGGCGGCAGCCCCAGAGCCTCCTGGAAGAGCGCCAGCAGCCGGCGCGTGTTGCGCCGCTGGTCGAACTCCTCGGTCACCCGGCGCCGCCCCGCCTCGCCGAAGCGCCGGCGCAGGGACGCATCCCGCAGCAGCGCATGGATGCGATCGGCGAGCGGCTCCGGGGAGCGTGGCGGGACGAGGAAGCCGTTGACGCCGTGCTCGACCAGCTCGGGCACCCCGGAGACCTCGGTCGAGACGACCGGGATTTGCATGGCCATCGCCTCGACGAGAACATTCGGAAGCCCGTCGCGGTCGCCGTTCTCGAGGACCTGACATGGCAGGGCGAAGACTTCCGCCTGCCGGTACACCTCGAGCAGTTCGTCCTGCAGGATCCCACCGGGAAGCTCCACGATGCCTCCCAGGTTCAGCGAGCGGATCATCGACTCCAGTGCGCTGCGCTCGGGGCCCTCGCCGAAGATGACACAGCGGAACCGCAGCCCGCGATCACGAAGCAGAGCGCAGGCGTGGATCAGGGTATCGAACCCTTTCTTCTCCACCAGACGACCGACCGACAGGAGCATCGGAATGCGGATCCCGTCCACATACGATCGCAGCGGCACGATCTGCTCGCGCGAGGCCCGCGAGAAACGCCCGACGTCGATCCCGTGGTAGACCAGATGCACGGGCACGAGATCGCCACCGATCTCCCCGAGATAGCGGCGGTTGTAGCCGGTGCAGGTCAGGACGAACTCCGCCTCGCGCATCTTCTCGCGCAGCGTGTCCGGCCGCGTCAGGTAGATGTCCTTGGCGTGGGCGGTGAAGCTGAAGGTCGAGCCCGTCATCCACTTCACGAACATGGCCACGGTGGCCGGCCCGTGACAGAAGTGCGCGTGGAAGTGCGGGATCGTGCGACCGCGCAGCAGCCAGCCGACGAGCCAGCCGGCCTGGAAGAAGCGCCGCAGCGTCGTGGTGCTCCGGCGCCGCCGGCAGTGCGACAACGTCCAGCGCAGCGCCTTCGTGTAGCCGCGCGGGCGCCGCAGCCACAGCGCCAGGTGCACGGGCAGCAGGAGGGGCAGCCACCGGACGATCTTCTCGGGCAGGTAGACCACCGGTGAGCGGACCTGCTGCGCACACGGCTGCCGGATCGACTCCCCCGGACGCTTCAGCGAGTAGATGCTGATCTCGAGCCCGAGCCTCTCGAGCTCCAGGATCTCGCCGCTGATGAACGTCTCGGAAATGCGCGGATACCCCTTCGGGAGGTACCCGATGCTCGGTGGCCGCTGCGTCATGAAGCCGTCCTCTCCCGAACCTCATCGGCCACATAGCGGCTGATGCTGGGAAGCCCGTCCGTGTCCAGGACCTCGTTCGCCGTCCTCGAAGTGGGCCGGCGACACTTGAACAGGGCCCGGACGATCTTCCTGGTGAGGGTCTCCGCGTTCAGCTTTTCCGGATGGATCATGTCCATGAGACCGAGTGCTTCCATGCGCTGCGTGCGGATCCATTGCTCGCTCACGGGATGCACGCGCGGCACCACGATCGCGCGCTTCTCGAGCGTGAGGATCTCGCAAACCGTGTTGTAGCCCCCCATCGAAACCACCAGGTCGGCAGCGTTCATGTAGTTGCAGATCTCGGTCGAGAAATCGAGGATCTTGATCATCCCGGGCGTCGAGGCCGCCTTCCGCAACAGGCGTTGCTTCTTGTGCAACGGCATCTCGGGGCCGAGGATGAGCAGGCTGTTGACGTGGCGATGCGGATCTCCGCTGGTGGCCGCTTCCAGCGAACGCACGCTCTTCAGGTAGGTCTTCATCAGGTCGTACCCGTCACCACCGCCACCCGCGGTCACCAGCACGAACTTGCCGCCGCTGATGCCGAGCTCGCGCTTGACCTCCTGCGTGTCGCGCAGCGCCGGGCTGTGCATGATGTAACCGCAGTAGTTCAGCTTGCTGGCGATGGAGTCCGGGAAACCATACTCCTCCACCATGTCGTACACCTTGGACGAGCCGAAGACCCAGATCGAGTCGTAGTACTTCTCGAGCGTGTCGTAGAACTTCCGGCGTTCCCAGAGCTTGCGGACGTGCTCCGGGTCGTCCAGGATGTCGCGCAGCCCGAGGATCATCTTGGCGTTCGGGTGGTTCGTCTTCAGCCACTGGATGCTGCGCAGGAGCTCGCCTTTGATGCCGATCGGCACCTTGTCCACCAGCACGATGTGGGGCTTGAACCACTTGAACGTCGAGAAGATCAGATCCTCGCGCATTCCACTCAGCTCTCTGAAGGACGTGCGCAGGAACTTGGAGACGTACTTGTTGCGCGCCTGCCGATGGACGCAAGGCAGCTTGACGTAGTCCACCTTCGGCGATAGCCGGAAGGCGTGGACCATCGACGAGCCTGTCAGCATCAGGATGGAGAGATCGGGGATCTCCTTGGCCAGTTGGTCGCAGATCTTCAGGGTTCGTCGAAGGTTTCCGAGCCCGAATGCATCGTGCGAGTAAACCAGGAGTCGAGTCGAGCGACGCGCCGGGGAGATAGCCATGTCAACCTCTGCTCAATCGATCGGTGTCGTCCGTGCGCGACGATTGTCGGGAGGAATCTGTCTCGTTCCTGCGCCACGACCGCTTCATGCGCGAGCAATCGAGCGTCCCCCCGTGATCGAAATCCATTCGCACGGGAAGAGGCCCACGGGCACCGGACGGCGAAGGATGTCGAGTTCGCTCCGTGTCCGCGCAGGATCCCAATGCACCAACCGCGACGCCTTCCTTGCTGAAGGTCGCTTGGGATCCCCGAGAGTTATTAGGAAAAAACGTGGCGTACCGCTTCTCGCGGTGGTCGACAACTACACTCGAGAGCGCATTGCCTTACCGGAAACCAAGTATATGGGGGCCTTCAAATGAAGTCAACGATTGCGGTTGCGAGTTCGTTCGCGGACGAACGATCGGTCCTTTTCGGGCCGAATCGGGAAGCATCCGGAACGGCACACGCGCCACGTCGAGGTCGCTCGTGACGCCTGCGGATACACCATGGCGCCATACTTCACATCCGTTCCCTACAGCGGAGCATTCGACGTGACGGCGGACTCGCGTGATCGACGAGGGCGGTTGGCGCGGAAACGGGACGGATGCAGCGTCCTTGGGGGGAATGCCCCAGCTCGTTGGGCAGGAGTCGCTCGCGTGTGTTATCCTGGCGCGGTTTCGGGTCACGAATGACCTTCGAGGGCGATCTCCAACGTGGGAGGGCCGATGGGTAACTCGAAGACGATGAGCACGGCGCGCAGGCATCGGCTCCGGAAGCGCGCTGCCAGGGAAAAGGTGCGCCTGCACCTGGAAGGCAAGCTGACGTGCGAAGAGCTGCCGAAGCTGGCGCTGCGGATTCTGCAGCGCAGGCTGCGGGTCTCGCGGGTTTCGCGGGTCTCAGGGTGAGCGGCGATCCGCGCCCCGGCGCGGCGCCTGCCCCGATGGAGGCTGCGGCGGCGGTGGGCGGTCCCAGCCCGGACGCTCGAGACGCCGCGACGCCTCACGCCGGACGTGCGGATCCACCGCCAGGGCCAGAGCCTGCCGGTAGCGCTCCCGAGCCGCCTCCACCTCACCCAGTTCCTCGAGAAGAGTCCCCATCTCCAAGTGGATGAGCGCGTTGTGGGGATCCAAGCGGCCCGCCCTGTCGTAGCGCTCCCGCGCCTCCCACCTCTCCCCGAGACGGCGCGCCACCCACCCCGCGGCCAACGGCGGCTTCGGGTTTCCCGGCACGAGGCGCCCGGCGGCCTCGTACTCGACCTGGGCCGCTCGCAGACGATTCTGCTTCTCGAGCGCGGTGCCCAGCTGGTAGTGCGCGTTCGCGTCGCCCGGGGACTCCTCCAGCGCCTCGCGCAGGCGCTCGACCGCCCGGTTGATGCGGCCCTCCTTGTAGTACGCCACGCCTTCGAGGACCGACGCGTGTGCCGGCTGCACGGTGCGGATCCCGATGAGGTCGTTGAAAGCCAAGACGGCTCCCAGAACCAGAAGCATCACGACGATCCGCGGCGCCAGCCGTGCTTCCGCGGTCGAGCTCGGCTGCGCGAGGTGCCGCGCGACGCCTCGACGCAGGTGCGCGACGACCTCGCTCGCGCCGAGAAGCGCCAGCGGGATCGCCGCCGGTGCCGCGTCCACCTTGTAGCGTTCGGTGACGAACACCAGCACGGTTGCCGCGAAGCCGCTCACCCAGAACAGAACCACCAGCCGCCCCACACCACCGCGGCGCCATGCGACCGCGATCCCGAGCAGGATCCACGGCGCCAGCCAGGCCGATCGGGGTGCGAGACGCAGCACCCGGCTGCGAGACCGGAAACCGCGCGCGTCCAGGTTGCGGTCGATCTCGTGCGCGTTGACGTACTGCAGCGCCTTGCGGCCGAGACCCGCGACGAAGCCGAGCGGCTGCGTTCTCACCCAGCGCCACGCCTGCGACGCGAACCAGCGATCCCAGCGCGCCTGTCCCTGGCGTTCCTCTGCGGGGAGTGCCGTGACCAGCTCTTCCCACTCGAGGCCCGGGCGCATGACCGAGGTCCGCGCGGCGTCCGCGTTGTTGCCGAGGAAGAAGTTGATGCCACCGTTCGCGGA
>JBHHXQ010000275.1:0-5028 GCA_046757105.1 Candidatus Krumholzibacteriia bacterium | reverse complement strand
CCCGAGGGCACTCGCGAGGATGACGAGGATCCCGCCCACCAGCACCATGCTCTCCGTGAACACGCGCGGCAGATCGCGCAGCTTCACGTCACGGTAGATCCCCACCTCCACGACCAGGACGTACATCGCCGTGATGCTCGCCGCTTCGGTGATGGTGAACTTGCCGCCGTAGATCCCGCCCAGGATCACGAAGGGCAGCGGCACCTCCCAGGCCGCCTCGCGCACGGCCCGCAGCAGGACCGACCACGAGAAGCGTTGCCGAGGCACGCGCGAGCGCACCGCGGTCCGGATCGCATGCAGGCCGAGAACCACCAGGAGCAGCAGGCCGGGCAGGACTCCGGCCACGAACAGCTGATCCACGCTCACCGCGGCGACGTAGGCCAGCAGGATGATGGGCAGGCTCGGTGGGAAGAGTAGCCCCAGGCTTCCGGAGGTGGTGAGCAGACCGTGCACGAAGCGCTCGGGGTAGTTCTCGGAGCGCAGCGCCGGCAGCAGGAGCCCGCCCAATGCGATGATCGTCACGCCCGAGGCGCCCGTGAAGGCAGTGAACAGGGCGCAAGCCACGAGCGCCACCAGAGCCAGCCCCCCGGGCATCCATCCGAGCAGCGCGCGCGACACCCCCACCAGGCGACGCGGCGTGCCGCTCTCGGCGAGAAGGTAGCCCGCGAAGGTGAAAAGCGGGATGGCGATCAGCATCGGCGCATCGGCCAGGCGGTACATCTCGATGGCCACCGCCGCAGTGTCGATGTCCGCGGACGCGAAGGCCAGCAGCGTGAACAGCCCCAGGATCACGAAGAGCGGTGTGCCGAGAACGGCCATCAGGACGAGGAAGGGTGCGAGCAGCCAGCTCAAGAGCGTGCCTCCGGAACGCGTGCGGCATCGAGACCACGCCCGCGCAGCGCAGCGAGCGCATGCCCGAGGAAGCGGTAGCTCATCACCAGCATCGCCACCGGCATCACGACCTGCAGGATCCAGGTGGGCACGCCGAGAAAGCCGGGCTGTCCGAAAACCGCTTCCTCGCGCACCATCTTCAAGCACGCGTTCGAGAGGAGCAGACACACGAGGGCAGCAAGAAGGTTGGTCGCGATCCGCACCCCGCGCAGCGGCAACGGCGCCAGAAAGCGAGACAGTGCATCGATGTTGATGTGGCGTCCCACGCGGGTTGCGACCATGGCTCCGAGAAAGCCGATCCACAGGACGAGATGCCGCAGCAGTGGATCGATCCACACGAAGCCGGCATTCGCCAAGTTGCGCAGCACGATCTGCAGAAAGGAGAGCAGGAGCATCGCGGCCAGGAGAAGCGCCAGAAACGCTGCTTCGAGCGCATGCATGATTCTCAGCGCACGGCGTCCGGATGCACGCGACTCGAACCCGACGCGCAGCAGCGAAATCACAACGATCATCGCGGCTGCGACCAAGACGTAGGGTTCGTCTACGGGGAGCTTCTGCAACCACGCCGCGCTGCCGTCCAAGTTCCCCTCCCCGCAATGGAGCCCGCGCACCGTTATACAGGAATCGTGGTTGCCGCGGAAGCAGGAGCTCGGTGTCGTGTCCAGGCAGAACGATCGCGGCGGGAGCGTCCCGGTGCTGCGCGCAGCCGCGGGGTCACGCGTGGCAGCGCCGGGAATCGTCGAGTCTCCGAGGAGCCTCGATCAGCGGGGTGCGCCCGAAGCCTGGCCGGCCGCGCTGACGCCCCGCGTGGCTGCGAGAACCTCGTCGAGAAGCTCCTGGGGATAGAGCTCCCCGGCCTGCTCCTTCCAAACGCGCACGCCCACGGCCCGGAAGCGTTCGAGTTCCTGGGGCGGGACGCTCACGCGCCGGACGCCCTGCTTCTCGATCTCGAGCAGCGCCTCCTCGTTCTGCGCGCGCGTGCGCTCCACGAGCTTGCGAAAGCGCTCGCGACAGATCCGCAGAACGGTCTCACGATGCTCCTCGGGGATGCGCTCGAACGACTCGTTCGAGACGACGACGGCGCCGGAGCCGAAGGTCAGCGGGACGTCCGTGAAGTAGGAGACGCGCGTGAACCACTGCAGCGCCAGACAGGCGAGCGGTGAGCTGTACACGGCGTCGATGAGGCGCGTCTGCAACGAGGTCATCACGTCGGTGACCGCCAGCGGCACCGGGACGACATCGGCAGAGCGGTAGAAGGCCGCGGCGAGGGGATCGCCCTCCCACAGCCACATCTTCGCCGACCGCAGGTCGGCCTGTGCGGCGATGGGTTGCTTCGAGAACAGGTACACGAAGCCGACCTCGGCCCAGCCGAGAAGCGTGTAGCCCGCATCTTCGAGGTACGACTCGAGGCGCTCGCCGATGCGCTCGTAGGCGAGGTCGATCTGCTCGTAGCTGTCGAACAGGAACGGCAGCTCGACGACGCGCACCTCGGTGGCGATCAGCCCCAGACCGAGCCCGGTGAGTCCGCCGCCGTGCAGCTGACCCGCGCGGGTCTTGCGCAGGACCACCCGTTCGTCGCCCTGCACTCCGCCCGGGTAGACCTTGAACCCGACCGCGTTGTCGGTCGTACGGCGCACCTCGGCGTCGATCTCGCGCATGACCTTCATCCAGGTCGAGCCCTCGGGCGCCACGGTGGCCAGTTTGAGCTGATGCTTCGGCTTCGCGGCGTGGAGATCCGTCGCGCCCGCCACGAACAGCGCAGCTCCCAGACCCAGGGCCAGTCGTTCGGCGAACCCTCCCCCGTGGTCGCGTGGCATGTCCCTCTCCTCGGGTGGTGATGTGCGCGCGTCTGCCCGGTCTAGAACAGTTCGTCGCGCAGGGCCCGCAGGCGCTCGGCACGCCGGCGTGCCATCTCGTTCATGAGTCGGAATTCGGGGGCCAGGTCGCCGGCTGCCGCCGCCACTTCGTCGAGCGTGGCGTCGAAGCATTCCACGTCGAGTACCTGCCGGCAGTAGAACTCCGCGTAGAACACCAGGTACAGGAGGTTCTTGCGCTCCGAGATCTCGAACGCCTTCTGGAAGTGCACGTAGGCGCTGTCCGGCTTGCCGCCGAACATCTCCGGTCGCATGGCGTCGTACATGCCGAGCAGGACGTGCCCGAGACCGGCCTCGTACGCCGGCTCGAGCTCCAGCAGGCGCGCCAGCATCGCGGCCAGCCGGGGCTGCTGCGCGATCGCGGCGGGCGATTCCAGGTTGAGACTGATCCAGCGGCCCCAGTTGGCGGCCGCCCAGGCGAGGGCCGGCACGTCCCTGCGGCCGAGGCTCTGCAGGGCGCGCTCGAAATCCTCCAGGCTGCCCCGGCGCCGGCGCTCGAACTGGCGGCGGCGGTCGAGCGCCCGCAGCCCGTAGTCGCGTCCCACGCCGTAGTAGTGGCTGGCGAGCTCCGGGCCCTTGGGCTCAGCAAAGCCGAGCGCGTAGCTGAAGTACATGAAGGCTCCGATCGCCAGCAGGTCGCGGTTCTTCGGATCCGTCCGGATCATCCCGTCCAGAAGCAGCAGGTTCGCGGGCAGCCCCTGCTCCACCAGGTCCAGATCGCGACTCTCGCGGGCCCCCGCTGCGGCGTTCTCGAGGATCGGAACCATCTGGCCGACGGCGATCTTCCGGGTCACCGAGCATCCGGTGAGGCCGATCAAGACCCAGATGCCGAGAATCGCCCGGGCGGGCAGGTACCCCACGAGTCCCTCCATACACGCTAGGCGGCGCCGGGTTCCGGGCCGTCCGCTGGACCTCCGGGACGCTAGACGATGCCCCGACACCAGTCAAACCTCGCCACCCCACGTGCAGCTGCCCGCCTACTTATTGCGATTGAGTCGCGATTGCAATTGAAGCTTGACACGTCCAGGAGGAACCGGTAACGTCGGTATGTATTGAGATTGAGTCGCAATAGCAAGTCAGACCAGGGAGCCGCCCATGCGAAAACCACACACCGCCTGCATGCGCGCCACGATTGAGATTGAGCCGCTATCGCACATTTCCCGACCCGGCCGGCTCCTCCAGCCGAGGCGCTGGGGGACGCGCGCTCGGACTGCACCCTGGCTGGTGCTCTGCGGCCTGCTGGCCGTACCCGCCGCCGCAGGGCAGGACGAGCCGCCAAGCAACGAGGAGCTGGCACGTCGCATCGAAGCGCTGGCCCAGGAGCTGGACGATCTGAGGCTCGGAGACGTGGCCGGCGAGCTCGAGTCGCAGCACGGCTTCGGCCCAGCGGCCTCGAAGGTGTACGGCGTGCAACGCGGGCTCTCCATCGGTGGTTACGGCGAGATGCTCTACAAGAACTTCGCCGACAGCCGTGAAGACGATGCGCCTTCGGGAAGAGCGACGAGATCGACTTCCTCCGGCAGATCCTCTACGTGGGTTACAAGTACGACGACCACGTCGTCTTCAATGCCGAGATCGAGATCGAGCATGCATCGACCGGCAAGCGCGGAGAGGTGTCGCTCGAGTTCGGCTACGTCGACCTTCTCGTCGACCCGGCCGTGAACGTGCGCATGGGACTCGTGCTCGTCCCGATGGGTTTCGTGAACGAGCTGCACGAGCCGCCCACCTTCCTCGGCGCAAACCGTCCGGAAACCGAGCGACGCATCATCCCCACGACCTGGCGGGCCAACGGCCTGGGCATTTTCGGGAAGCCGGACGAGCACGTCGCGGGGCTCTCCTATCGCGCCTACGTGATCGAGAGCCTCGCATCGGTCGCGAGTGGCAGCCGCACCGAGAAGTTCTCGGCGTCGGGACTTCGCGGGGGACGTCAAAAGGGCTCCAAGGCGCTCGTCGAGGACGTGGCGGGTGTCCTGCGCGCGGACTACGAGAGCCACGGAGCGTTGATCGGCGGCTCGGTCTTCTTCGGAAACACGGCCCAGGGTCGCCTCGTCGAAGGGGACGAGGCGGACGAGGAGTTCGATGGCTTCACCAGCATCTTCGAGGGTCACCTGCAGGTCCGTCACCGCGGCCTGAGCTTCCGGGCCCTGGTGGCCGCGGCGGACGTGGACGAGGCGGAGAAGATCAACCGGGCCAATGGTTTCACGGGCACGGAGTCCGTGGGCTCCACGCTCCTCGGCTGGTACGTGGAGGCCGGATACGACGT
>JBHHXQ010000274.1:0-5055 GCA_046757105.1 Candidatus Krumholzibacteriia bacterium | reverse complement strand
CGTGTCCGAGGAAGTCGATGCCCTGGATCATTGGCAGGTCGCGCCCGAGGTCCTCACTGCGGCTCGGACGAGGCAGCGCAACCACCAGGATCGCCACCAGAAGCAGAACCGCCTCGGCCCCTGTACGCCCCAACCGCATGGCGGGATGCGGCAACGAAGAGCACCCCTTTCAAGGGTGAGCAGCTCCCGTCAGCTTGCCCGTCAATCCACAGTACACTAGGGTATGCCGACGGGTGCCGCAAGCCGGAAGCAAACCCCGTCCCCGGAGGCAAGCTGTTGTCGAACCAGAGGTTGGCCGTCGCTTCGATCGTGCTCGTGGGGCTCGCGGCCTGCGACCGACAGCCACCCCCGGCACCCGAACTCGGCCCGGACGGGCAGGCCCTGGTCGACGTCTACGTGCGTCTCAGCCTCTACGAAGCGCTTCATGCCCAGGCCCCCGACTCGGTGAACACCGGTCTGGACGAGCTCCGAGCCACGTACGACTCCGCCGCCGTGCACCGTGCCCTCGAGGCCTTGTCTGCCGAACCCCTGCGCTGGGAGCGGATCTACGACGTCATCGCCAAGCGTCTGACGGAGCTGGAAGAGGATCCGGACCAGTGGTGGAACGTGGCCAGGGGCGACTCGTTCGCGTCGAACTCTAGCGCGTCAGGACCTGCACCAGATCGTTGAACACCACGAAACCCATCAGCAGGATGAGTGCCGAGACACCCACCTTGAGGAGCAGCTCCTGCGCACGCAACGACAAGGCCTGTCCACGCACCGTCTCGATCACCAGAAAGAGGACGTGACCGCCATCCAGGACCGGAATCGGCAGCAGGTTGATCAGAAAGAGATTCACGCTCAAGAAGGCCAGGAAGTACAGGAGCCTCGACGGCCCCCAGCGCAGCGCCGAGCCCGCGAACTGCCCGATGCGAATCGGTCCGCCGATGGAGTCGCGGCTGCCTTCCAGGCGTGCCAGGCTGGCGAGAAACCGCATCATGTCGCGGACGATTCCGCCCGTTCCCAACGCCCCGGCCTGCAAGGCCCCCGCGAAGCTCAGCGGCGCGACCAGGTAGAACGGCTCGATCTGGATGCGCCCGAGACGCCGGATCTCTCCGTCGACCGGCAACTCTTCGCCCTCGGGCACGACGATGGCAGCTTGCCGCTCCCCGCTTCGTTCCCAGACGACCAGGAGCGGCTCGCCGCTGCACCGCTTCCCACCGGGGCGACAGCGGATCGCCGGGTTGATGAGAGAGGCGAGCTCGTCGTAGAAGTGCACCTCGCGGACGAAGCCCCCGAACCCGGGAACCACCCAGCCGAGGATGACGATGCGGTCCGCGCGGCGCAGCCCCGCCTTCCACGCCGGGCCGTCCTTCTTCACCAGGCCGATGCGTGAGTCGATCCGAGTGCGCAGGATCGGGAAGACCACACGATCGTCCTCCATGCGCACGCCCGCGATCACCAGCGTCGTGTCCCGGCCCGCGCGCCGCACGCGGATCGCGAACGGATCCGGCCCGGTGCTCTCGAGCGCCTCGTGGATCTCGCGCGCGCTTCCCACCTTCTGCGCACCGATCTGTACGACCACGTCGTTACCCCGCAGCCCCACCGCCGCCTCCTCTCTGTCGGGCGGGATGGGGGCGAGCGTCGTGGACGGCGAGTACGGCTGGCCTTCGTGGTAGAAGACCCCGGTCAGCACGACGAGTGCGAGGAAGAGGTTCGCGAAAGGACCCGCGGTGACCACGGCGAGACGTGTCAGAAGAGGTTTGTTGCGGAAGTAGCGGTGCGCGGGAATCTCCGAGTCCGGGATCTCGTCGGCCGGGTAGAGGAGTTCCTCCCCGGCGCGGGCCGGCGCGGCCGCATCCTCCGGGAGGCCGCCCGAGGTGTCCAGCCCGGCGCCGGCCACCGCGGTGGTGCCGAGGTGCGGGCTCGGGCCGGACTCCGAGTCCGAGCCAAGCTGCGCTCCCGGGTCCGGACCCGGCTCCGACTCCGAGCCGGCCTCGCGGACCCCCTCCAGGGCGCGCCTCTCTTCGGCCACGCTGTCACCGGCCATCCTGACGTATCCACCCAGCGGAACGGCCGAGAGGGCGTACTGCGTCTCCCCCAGCTTGACCTTGAGGACCTTCGGCCCGAAACCGACCGAGAACGTCTTGACGTAGATCCCCGCCAGCTTGGCCACGATGAAATGACCGAACTCGTGGAAGACGATGGCGAGGCCGATGACGATCGCGAAGGCGAGCAGGGTGGTCATCATAGGCGCTCCCCGGATACGTTCCGTCGCGCGACCAGACGCGAGGCGATCTCACGCGCGCGCCCGTCGGCCTCGGCAATGGACTCCAGGTCCAGCCGCGCGGCCGGGCGCCGACCACCTTCATCCAGGGTTGCAGCAAGCACCTCGGGGATGTCCAGATAGTGGATGCGCTCTTCCAGGAAAGCGGCGACCGCAACCTCGTTTGCCGCGTTGAGCATGGCCGGGTAGACGCCGCCCCGGCGTCCCGCCTCCACGGCCAGATCCACACACGGGAAGCGCTCGTGGTCCAGAGGCTCGAAGGTCAGTGTGCCGATGTCGGCCAGATCCAACTGCCCGAACTCCGCGGCCGGTCGTTCGGGTCCGTGCAGGGCGTACCAGATGGGCAGGCGCATGTCGGTGGTCCCCAGCTGCGCGATCACCGAGCCATCCTCGTACTCGACCATCGAGTGCACGATCGACTGTGGGTGGACGAGGATGTCGATACGATCGAAATCCACGTCGAAGAGCCAGCGCGCCTCCAGCACCTCGAGCCCCTTGTTCATGAGCGTCGCGGAGTCGATCGTGATCTTGCGTCCCATGGACCAGGTGGGATGCTGCAGCGCGTCCACGCAGCTGACGTTCTGCATCTCGGCACGCAACAGGGTCCGGAACGGTCCTCCGGATGCGGTCAGGATGAGACGCCGCACCTCGTGACGCTTCCCGGCGCGCAGGCACTGCAGGATGGCGCTGTGCTCGCTGTCCACCGGCAGCAGCTGGGCGCGCGTCGCGTCGGCCGCATGTCTCACCAGCTCCCCGGCCACCACCATGGTTTCCTTGTTGGAAAGTGCAACATCCGTTCCAGCATCCAGAGCAGCCAGCGTGGGCTTCAGACCCGCATACCCGAGCAACGCATTGACCACGACGTCCGCGGGCCCACGAGCCAGCTCGCACAGCGCCTCCGGCCCCACACCGATGCAGGCCTGCTGGAGCTTGGGATACCGCTCCAGCATGCGCCGCCCCGCCTCGGCGTCCGCGACCGCGAAACGCCCCGGCTCGAACTCGGCGATCTGCTCGGCCAAAAGCTCGCAGTTGCTCCCGGCACTCAGGCCCACCACACGCAGCAGATCGGGACGTGCGCGCACGATGTCAAGCGTCTGCCGGCCGACCGAACCCGTCGCGCCGAGAATGACGACTCGCTTCATGAAGAACCTCACGTGTGGAGCGGGACCCTGGAACTCAGAGGACGATGAAACGCAACGCGTAGTATAGCAGCGGGCCGACGAAAAGCACACTGTCGAAGCGATCGAGCACACCACCGTGACCGGGAATCACGTGGGACGCATCCTTGACGTTCGCATCGCGCTTGAGCAACGACTCGAGCAGATCGCCGATCTGTCCGACGACGCTGGCAAGAAGCCCCAGGAGCGCACCCGAGAACGGCGTGAGAACGCTCGCCAAGAACGTCCACGAGGCCGCCACTCCGGCCGCGAGGGTCAACACGATCGCCCCCACGGAACCTTCGACGGTCTTCCCCGGGGAGATGCCGGGTGCCAGCTTGTGGCGGCCCAACAACGAGCCCACCAGGTAGCCGCCGGTGTCCGAGACCCACACGAAGACGAAGGCGAGCAAGACGAAAGCGAAGCCGCTGGCATCGGGACGCACGACCGTGCGCGGCAGCTCGCGCAACGACACGAGATGACTTCCGAGCCACACCAGCCACAGGAACCCGAAGCTGGTCACCCCGGCGCGCAAGATCGCGTCACGCGCCTCGGCGCGCAGGGTCGCCCGGATCAGCATCGCCACCAGCAAGCCTGCCAGCGCCACGTCCGCCCAGACGCCGCCGCCCAGATACACCGCCCAGGGGAAAACGACGGCCGACGTGAAGCCGACAAACGCATCCGGCTCGAGCCCCTTGGCGGCCACCATGCGCTGGAACTCCCAAACGGCCGTCACCAGCAGGAGGTTCACGAGCAGGACGAAGTAGTGCTCGCCGCGCCACGCGATGATCACCAGGCAGGGACCGAAGACGGCCGCCGACAGAACCCGCGTGCCGAGACCGCTCAGACGGTCCCGAGATCGCGACGGCGTCGTCACTTCAGGCCGTACCGCCAAAACGACGCTCCCGGTTCTGGAACTCCCGGAGCGCGAGGAGCAGATCCTCCTCGGAAAAGTCCGGCCACAGGACCTCGGTGAAGTACAGCTCGGTGTACGCCAGCTGCCACAGCAGGAAGTTGCTGATGCGCTTCTCGCCACTGGTGCGGATCAGGAGGTCGGGCTCCGGGAGTTCCGGCCGATACAGGAACTGCGCGAACCGCGCCGCATCGACGTCCTCGGGCCGCAACCGCCCGGCCCGCACATCGGCGGCCATGGCGCGCGCCGCATCGACGATCTCCTGGCGCCCCCCGTAGGAGAGCGCCAGGTTGAGCCCCATGCCGGTGTTCTGCGAGAGTTTCTCCATCGTCTCGTGGAGCTTCGCCCGCGTGCTCCGCGGCAGCACGTCGATGCAGCCCATCGCGGTCAGGCGGATGTTGTTGTCGTTGAGCTCGAGATACTCGCTCCTCAGCACCTCCTCGAGGAGCTTCATCAGGGCCCGCACCTCGATCTCGGGACGCTTCCAGTTCTCCTGCGAGAAGGTGTAGAGCGTCAGGGTCGGGATCCCGAGGCGAGCGGAGATCCGTACGATGCGCCGCACCGCCTGGCGGCTCGCGGTGTGCCCGGCGATGCGGGGCAGATGGCGCAGCTGGGCCCAACGCCCGTTGCCATCCATGATGATGGCGAGATGCCGCGGCAGGGGCCCGCCCGTGCGCACCTCGGCTTCCAGGGTCTCGATCCGATTGCTGACAGCCATG
>JBHHXQ010000273.1:0-5063 GCA_046757105.1 Candidatus Krumholzibacteriia bacterium | reverse complement strand
GGCGATCGCCTCGTTCTTCTCACTCCTCTATCTCGTGGGGATGCCGTGGATCGCGCCGGCCTTCACGTCCGATCGGGGCGTCATCGACGGGGTCGTCGAGCTCGCTCTGCTGATGGCTTTGCCGCAGCCGGTCAACGCGGTCGCCTTCGTGTTCGACGGGGTCTTCATCGGTGCGAACGATGCGAAGTTCCTGTTGCTGCAGATCGCCGTCTCGTGCCTGGGGGTCTTCGTTCCGATGGTGCTCGTGTTGACCCGGACGCTGGACATGGGGCTGCCGGGTCTTTGGGCTGCCATGGCGCTCTTCAGTGTGGCGCGAGCGCTCTTTCTGATGTCGCGTTACCGCCAGTCGACCTGGGTCGAGGCGAGGATCCGTGAGGCGGCGCGCTCCTGAGTGGTCCGCCGCCTCCCGGGGGCTCTGTCTCGAGAAACTCCGGCCTGGCACATCGATGCCCGGGCGGGCTAAGCTTGCTGCGCTCGAGCCGTCTCGCGCCCGCGGCGGGAAGCTCGCACCGGCGGTGCACCGAGCGGGGGTCATTCTGCGGCGCGCGAGTCTGTCGTTTCGCCGGCGTGCGTCGATGCGCCCGGGCGTGTCGATTCGGCGGGGGCGCGGGGGTTCGCTCCCGGTGTCTCGAGTGGGTCCAGCCGCGGGAGTCCGAGTGGGCGCGAGGAAGGAGGATGCGATGCGGTCCAGATCGATCCTGTCTGCGGTCATCCTGCTGATTCTGTCGGCGACGGTGGGGGCAGATTCGAATGGACGAGACGTGCGTGCGTTCGGGTTCGACGACATCGAGTGGAAGAGTTCGGCCATCGAATGCACGAAGATCGCCGTCCTCGCCGGTAATCCGCGCGAAGGCATGCATCATGCCTACCTGAAGATGTCGGACGGGTGCCTCATCCCACCTCACTCGCACACGACCGACGAGTACGTCACGGTGGTTTCCGGAACGTCCCGTCTCGGGGTCGGCAAGACGGCGGACCGATCGAAGGCCGAGAAGTACGGGCCCGGAAGCTTCGTGTTCTTCCCGGCTGGGACGCCACACTACGGCTGGGCCGAAGGGGAGTGCGTCCTGTCGCAGACACGCAGTGGCGCGGTCGATTTCCACTGGGCGAATCCCGAGGACGACACGGCGCGCAAACGCGAATAGCCGGATCGAGATCGTCCGGATCCAACGGGGATGAGAAGCATGCGGCGGAGATTCCTGGTCGAGAGGACGGCCCGGTCCGTCCGGGTCGCGCCGGCGCCGGGCTTGGCGCGGGCTGCGCTCGTCGCGCTGCTGAGCGGGTGGGCGCTGTACGGTCCGCCGCCGCTCGGCCTGAGGGCGGCGCACGCTCTCGGCGTCCGGGACATCTTTCGTGAGCCGCGCATCGAGGGCACGCGAGTGCAGTCGGCGGTGCTCTCGCCGGACGAGAAGTGGGTGGCCTTCGCGTGGAACCCGGACGGCTGGCAGCATCCGCTCAACCTGTACGTTGCCTCGGCGCCTGGCGGCGAGCTGCGGGCGCTCACGTCCTTCGAGCGTGACGCCGGCGAGGACTCGCTGCGGCGGCAATGGCAGCAGCTGCGCCAGACCATCGGCAGGGGCACGAGCGATTCCCTGGAGGCGCTGCCGCGCTACTTCCAGGACGAATCGAAACGGCATCGCGTCGGCGACATCGCCTGGTCGCGGGATTCACGCCACATCGCCTTCGTCGACCGGGGCGATCTCTACGTGGTCCGGCTCAGCGATGCCGAGGTGGACCGGCTCACGCACACGCATGCGAAGGAGGGTGAGCCGCGCTGGTCTCCCGACGGCCGCTTCCTCGCCTTCCAGCGCGATGGCTCGGTGTGGCTCCTGCAGATGGGGCGTTCCCGCGAGGTGCAGCTCACGAAGCCCGCCGGATCCGGGGCCAGCCTCTCGAACCTGAGCTGGTCTCCCGACGGAAGCAAGATCGCCTTCATGCTTCAGAATGACCAAGGTCGCGGCGATCTCGTGGTCCCGAACTACCTCCCCGAGCGCGTCGTGAACGAACCGGTCAAGGAGGGCTACCCGAACGTGGGTGTGCGCATCGTGGACCTGGAGCCGATCCTCGATCCCCACGATCCGCAGGCCATCTACCGTGACGACACCTTCGAGACGGTCGACGTGCAGCTGGGGGAGGGGAAGCATCCGTGGATCGCGATCTTCGCCTGGTCTCCCGACGGGCGCCACCTGGCCGTCAGCGAGACCCTGCCCGACATGCGCACGCGCAGGATCCACGTGGCGAATCCGGACTCGGGAGGCGTCCGCACCGTGTACACGGAGGTCGATTCGGCCTGGATCGAGGAATACGACTGGGTGGTCACCGACCTGCCCGTGCTCGACTGGTCGCCGGACGGGCGCTGGCTTCTCTTCACGACCGAGCGCACCGGATGGAACCACCTGGTGCGTCTCGACGTCGACGGCGGCGAGCCAGAGCAGCTGACGGACGGGGACTGGGAGGTGGCCTGGGCGCGCTGGCTCCCGCAGGGACGCCACGTGATGTTGCTCACCAGTCGCGAGGATCTGTCGCAACGTCATCTGGAGATCCTCGATCTCGAGTCCCGCAGGCTCGAAAGGCTGCAGACCGCACCGGGAATGAACACGCACCCGGCGCTCGGCGAGCGCGGCGGCATCATCTTGTACCGGCACTCGCGGTTCTCGCAGCCGCCGGATCTGTGGACGATCCGCACGCGGCCCGGTGAGGCTCCGAAGCGGATCACCGCAACGGTTCCGGAACGCTTCCGGGCCGTGGACTGGAGCGTTCCCGAGATCGTCCATTTCACCGCCCGCGACGGCACGCCGCTCCGCGGTCTCCTGTACCGGCCGGACGACTTCGATCCGCGGCATCGGTACCCGGTCGTCGTCTTCGCGCACGGTGCCGGCTCGATGCAGAACGTCGTCGACGGCTGGACGATCTACTCGCCCAACTACAAGTTCCACACCGTGCTGACGCAGAAGGGTTTCGTGGTCTTCGAGGTCGACTACCGCGGGAGCCTCGGGTACGGGCACGATTTCCGGGCCGGCACGTTCATGCACATCGGCGGCAAGGATCTCGACGACGAGCTTGCCGGTGTGGACTATCTGAAGGCGCTCGACTTCGTCGATGCTTCGCGCATCGGCATCTACGGCGGCAGCTACGGTGGCTTCATGGCGCTGATGGCGCTCTTTCTCGCCCCGGACGAGTACGCCTGCGGCGCTGCGCTGCGCTTCGTCTCCGATTGGGAGAACTACTACCGCGGCAACCCGGGGTACTGCATCCAGAGGCTCGGTCGTCCCAAGGAGCACCCGGCCGCGTACTACCGCAGCTCACCGATCCATTTCGCCGAGAACCTCGAGGACCCGCTGCTGCTTCTGCACGGCGTCCGCGACGACAACGTGCACTTCCAGGACGCCGCGCAGCTCGTCGAGCGCCTCATCCGCCTGGGGAAGCAGTTCGAGCTCATGATCTACCCCGCCGAGCGTCACGGCTTCACCGAGCCGGAGAGCTGGATCGACGAGTACGCGCGCATCGAGGAGTTCTTCGTGCGCCATCTGAAGCCGGGATCGCGCTCGGAGGCCTCCGTGCCCGCCGGCGCCTCGAGCCGCGAGTAGGCCGCGGCCCCGGCCCCGGAGCCCGGTCGCGGGCTCCGCAGGGAGCGGCGGGGCCGGCCTGGGCGGGCCGTCCGAATCTCGGCTTCCCAAAGGGACCCCTTGGGTGTAGAGTAGGGCGTAGCATTCTTCGAGGGGTGTCCATGGTCCGCGTTCGACAGGGACCATCGCTCCGGGTCACGACCCTCCGGTTGCGGACGTGCGGCCGGACCGGGTTCTTGCGCCAGTCCCACCATCCCACGGCACGCCGTACCTTCCGACCTCCCTGATCCCGGCAACTCCGCCATCTCGTTGCGTTCGGGAACGACCCATGGAAGAAGATCACACCCACACTCGACCCGAGGGGGACAGAGATGCCGTTCACCCGAGAGCTGCGGGAGCTGCAGGCGATTCCGCCCACGTATCCGTTCGTGAGCGTGTACCTCACCGTTGGTCACAACGAGGAATCCGCCGAGGCCATGCGGGTGTTCGTCCGCACTCGATTCCGTCAGGCGTTGTCGGAGGCGCGAAACGCGCGTGAACGTGCGCACCTGGAGACCGACGCCCGACACGTCAGCGCCTTCCTCGAAGACGTCATTCATGCCCGAGTCGAGCGCAAGAGCCAGGGGCTCGCCATCTTCGCCTGCGCGAAACGCAAGATCTTCCAGGTCGTGGGCTCGGTCGAACCTTTCCAGAATCTGCTCGTCGTCTCCGAGCGCCCTGTTCTCGAGCCCCTGAAGGCGAGCAACGGAGGGCACCGGATCCTCGCCTGCCTCGTCGACTCGCGTTCTGCGCGCATCCTCGAGCTCGGCCCCGGAAACGTCCAGGCCCAAGCGGAAATCCAGAGCGACGTGCGCCGCCGCCACCGTCAGGGGGGCTGGTCGCAGATGCGTTTCCAGCACCACGTGGACGACCAGATCGATCACCATCACCGCGAGGTCGCCACGGCCCTCACCAACCTTTCGGATCGCGAACCGCAGCTTCCGGTCGTCTTGGCCGGACCCGAGAAGGTCGTCGCGAGCTTCCGGGCCCACCTTCCCGACCGGGTCCGACAGCGCATCGTGGTCGGATTGCCCATCGCCTTGAAGTCGCACGAGCGCGACATCGTGGAACGGGTCCTCGCGAGCTTCCAGCGCGGTGAGGAGTCGCGCCACGAGCAGGAGCTCGAGCGCCAGCTGGACGAAGCGCTGGCGCCGTCGCGGGGTGCGCGCGGCATCGAGGATGTCCTGCACGCCGCGAACGAGCACGCGATCCGGCGCCTGTTCGTGAACTCGGAGTTCGACGAGCGTGGCTGGCGTTGCAAGGGATGCGGCGCGCTCGGCTCGCAGGTGCCGCTCACCTGCTCGTTCTGTGGCGGCTCGGTCGAATCGACGGACGTCAGGCCAGAGCTCATCTCGAAGGTTCTGGCGAGTGGCGGGGAGGTCGCTGCTTTTCCGGCCGGGCGACATCTCCAGCACGGCGTGGTCGCACTCCTGCGCTACCGCGCTTGATCCAGTTCTC